>NZ_JAEKIW010000014.1 GCF_016757965.1 Archaeoglobus neptunius
CCTTGATTATTCGCCGATAAGACACATGGCGAACATTGAGAGCGTTTATACGTACGAGGGGACGGATGACATCCACACGCTGATACTCGGCAGAGCGATAACCGGATTGCAGGCGTTCAGGAGGGAGCTGATCGTCAAATGAAGAGCTTTCCCCCATTTAACGACCTGTTTGTTCTGGAACTGGGGCAGGCAGTTGCGGGACCGTACATCGGCACTCTGCTGGCAGACCTGGGAGCGGAGGTAATCCATATCGAGAGGCCTAAGGTGGGCGATCTTGCCAGGCACTGGATACCAATAAGGGGAGATCTCAGCTTCTACTTTGGTGTGGTGAACAGGAACAAGAAGTCGATGACCCTCGATTTGAAGCACGAGAAGGGAAAAGAGATCTTCTTTAAACTGGCCGAGAAGGCGGATGTGATAATCGAGAACTTCGTTCCAGGAGTTGTGAAGAAGCTCGGAGTTGACTACGAGACTGTTAAGGAAATAAACCCGGATGTGATCTACTGTCACGTTTCCGGTTTTGGGCAGGATGGACCCTACAGGGATAGACCAGCCTTTGATCAGCTCATTCAGGGTGAAGCCGGGATAATAAGCTATACGGGTACGAGAGACACGCCATGCAAGATAAACGTTCCAATTACAGACCTCTTGGCATCCATGTACGGTACTTACGCTGTGCTTGCTGCGTTACTTAGGAGGGAGAAGACCGGAGAGGGAATGGAGATCGACATCTCTCTTTTCGACTGTGCTGTAACCATGATGCTCAATCTGATGAACATGGCGATTGTTGAGGGCATGAAGGATGAAGAGCTGAGGATGGGGACAAAGTACTTTCTCGCCACTCCTTACGAGCCCTATCCCGCTGGAGACGGAAAGCTCGTGAACATAGTTGTGGCCACCGAGTGGCACTGGAAGGCCTTCTGCAAGGCTGTTGGACTGGAGAGCCTTATAGAGGATCCGAGGTTTGCAACAAATCAGCAGAGATTGAAGCACAGGGAGGAGCTGGAAAGGATAATTGTAGAGAAACTTAAGGAAAAACCCAGGGATGAGTGGGTGGAAATTCTGCTTAAGGCGGGCATCCCCTGTGGTGCTGTGAACACAATTGAAGAGGTCATCGAACATCCACAGACGAGGCACAGAGGAACGGTTGTGGATGTTGAGTATCCGGGGCTGGGTGAAATCAAGCTGTTCAACAATCCTGTAAAGTTTTCTGGATTTGAAGTGAAGGTCAGAAGACCTCCAAAGCTTGGAGAACATACGGATGAAATTCTGAGGTCAGTGGGAATTTCGGAGGAGGAAATTGAAGCCCTCAGGAAGGAGGGTGTGGTTTGATGACCCCTGATCTAACAGATTTAAAAATGAAAACATTTTTAAGTGTAATTTTTTTAGTGAAATTGCAAAAATGTGGTGAGGTGGTATGTTGAAGAGGTTACTGATATTGGTGCTGGTGGGTGTTGTTTTGTTTTTTGCAGGATGTGCACAACAGCAGCAGCCTGCAGCACAGCAGCAGCCTGCAGCCAAAGAAGAGACTCTCTATTTTGGAGCTCCAATAAGCCTTTCGGGGAAGTTTGCTGACGAAGGTAAGGCATCTCTTTACGGTATGCAGGTGGCTGCGAAATGGATCAACGAGCATGGGGGGATTAAGGTAGGTGACAAGACCTACAAGATCGAGATAAAGTACTATGACGATGAGTCAAAGAAAGAGAACGTCCAGAGTCTGATCGAGAGGCTGGCAACGGTGGATAAGGTCAAGTTCATCCTCGCACCCTACAGCTCTGGTCTTACACTGGCCGCAGCGCCCATTGCCGAGAAGTACAAGGTTCTGCTGAACAGCCATGGCGGTGCGAGTGACTACATCTTCGAGCAGGGCTACTACTACGTTGTCCAGACTCTCAGTCCAGCAAGCAAGTACCAGATCGGATTCCTCGACATGGTTCACAAGCTTGATCCGAATGCAAAGAGGCTGGCGCTGGTTTACGAGGATGGAGAGTTCTCCAGAGCAGTCCACCAGGCTGCCAAGGAGTATGCCAAGAAACTTGGATTTGAGATCGTTTACGAAAAGACCTATCCACGAGGAACCAACGACCTGTCCCCCATCCTGAATGAACTCAAGGCCACGAAACCCGATGTTATAATTGGCGGTGGACATTTCGCTGACGGGCAGTTGCTTGCGAAGCAGCTTGCCGAACTGGACATAAACATCAAAGCCATTTCAATACTCGTCGCTCCAACGTTCCCCCAGTTCTACGAGGCATTGGGCAACAAGGCGGAGGGCATTTGCGGTCCTGCACAGTGGGAGGTTGGTGCGAAGTACTCTCCTGACGTTGCCAAAAAGCTTGGTGTGGAGTGGTACGGACCAACTCAGGATGAGTTCCTGTCAATGTACAGAGAGCTGGCTGGTAAGGATGCCGTTCCACCCTACCAGGCGGCTGAAGCTGCAGCAGCGGTGCTGAGTTATGCAAAGGCAATCGAAAAGGCGCAGAGCCTCGATCCGACCAAGGTCAGGGAGGCTATGAACGACCTCAAATTCATGTGCCTCTATGGTCTCTGGCAGATTGATCCGAAGACAGGAAAACAGATTGGACACGACATGGTGATAATCCAGTGGCAGAACGGCGAAAAGAAGATCGTGTGGCCAGAATCTGCAGCCACCGCAACTCCATGCTATCCGATGCCAACATGGGAGGAGAAGGCAAACGGAGCGACGTGTGGTAGCTGATTAATTTTTTAATTTTTAATTTTTGGTGATGCTATGGCTTTTGTAGAACAGATGTTAGCGAACCTGCTGTACGGGGCGATCCTTGGAGCGGTGTATGGCCTTGCAACAATGGGCCTCAGTCTTATCTTCGGGGTACTGAGAATCGTCAATGTCGGACATGGCGCCTTTATCATGGTTGGAGCTTTCACAGCCTACTGGATGTTTACTCTCTACGGAGTATCTCCAGTCCTCTCTATACCGCTTGCAATGGCTGCAGGTAT
The DNA here is from genome assembly GCF_016757965.1 of Archaeoglobus neptunius. Lineage (NCBI taxonomy): Archaea > Methanobacteriati > Methanobacteriota > Archaeoglobi > Archaeoglobales > Archaeoglobaceae > Archaeoglobus > Archaeoglobus neptunius. The sequence goes on from NZ_JAEKIW010000014.1 coordinate 2,980, forward strand.
GATAATTGGAGTGGCGATCTATCTCGTTGTTGTTAAAAGGTTAATCGATGCTCCAGAGCTGTCAACACTTCTTGCCATGTTTGCAATCGGAATATTCATAGAAGAGGCCGCAAAGCTGATCTGGGGTGCGGACTACGTCGGATATAGCTGGGAAATTGGCAGCATTTCACTGCCGTTCACCGAAATACCCTACACGAAGCTGGTGGCATTTATCTCGAGCATCCTGATTGCAGCGGCAGTATACCTGTGGTTCAGGAAGACCAAACTGGGTAAGGCCGTTAGAGCTGTCGTGGAGGATAGAGATGGGGCAATAACCTGTGGTATTGACGTGAACAGGATATACGCACTCAGCTTTGCCCTTGGTATTGGACTGACGGTCCTCAGCGGGGTGCTTGTTACCCTTTTCACACCTGTTGGAATCAACGCCTACATGGGTGGAGAGTACACTCTCAAGGCCTTCGTCATAGCTGTTCTCGGTGGACTGGCATCTCCCTGGGGGGCTTTCTATGCTGGGTTCATTTTCGGCCTTATAGAGAATGGAAGCTACACACTACTTGGACTGATCCCGGGAATTGAGCCCTTCGGCCTCACGAGGTTTGTGAGCTTTGCTGTCCTGATGCTTGTGCTGTTAATCAAACCAACAGGCCTGCTGGGAGGTGAATGAATGAAGAGCTACCGACCGCTGATAACGCTGTTTCTCTCCTATGCAGTAATGATCGCCATCGGACAGTCCGTAGAGGGAATGTGGCAGCCGGTAATGCTCGTGGTATTTTACATAGCCATAGGGCAGGCTCTGAACGTCTTTCTTGGAATGACCGGGTACGTCAACTTCGGTTACGTTGCTCTGCTGGGTGTTGGTGCGTACGGAATGGGTGTTGCCCTGGGCTACTACAACCAGCTTGGACTTGTACCGACTCTCGTTCTCGGATTTGTCCTGGCGGCACTTTTTGCACTGCTGGTTTCAATACTGGTCGGTGGTATAGCACTTAGATTGAGAGGGGCATATTTCGCAATTGCAACCATCGGTGTCAACGAGGCTATCAAGTATCTGATTATGGGTGCCAAAATCTGGGGAGGATCTGAAGGGATAGTGCTTTCAGGAATACTGAGAAAAGCCTTTGGTGCGGATATGATGAGGTTTCTGTCCACAACCTTTGCTGATGCAAGCGTGATTACGGTTGCGATAGCTGCAGGTATTGTCACAGCTTATATTCTGAACAGTCGTGTGGGTTATGCTCTGATAGCTCTGAGGGAGGATGAGGAGGCTGCAAAAGTTATGGGCATTAATGTTACAAAGTACAAGCTTGTGGCCTTCATGGTAAGCTGTGTACTCGCCGGTCTGATTGGCGCAACCGCCTGGACACTCAAGCTAACGTATGTCTTCCCCGAAGACGTGTTTGCCATAAACTATACCGTGGAGGCGATAGTCATAGTCATGCTGGGCGGTGCAGGAACACTTCTCGGACCCGTGGTGGGCGGTCTGATTTACGCTTTGCTGAAATACTACCTGGCAATAGCATTTCCGGGAATGCAGTTGCTGATCCTGGCTCCTCTGCTTATCGCAGTGATACTGGTTTTTCCTGAGGGGGTTGTTGGCTACCTCGCAAAGAGAGCAAGAGGAACGAGATTTGAGAATTTCATAAGGTGATTGCAATGCTGCTCAAACTTGAGGGTGTGACGAAGAGGTTTGGAGGGCTGGTTGCCGTAAACTCGCTTGATCTCGAGATAGACGAAGGGGAGAAACTTGGAGTTGTGGGGCCAAACGGGAGCGGTAAAACTACGCTGTACAACCTCATAAGCGGAGTGTACATGCCGGATGAGGGCCGGATATTTTTTGATGGAAAGGAGATCACCAATATGCCCCCTCACGAGAGAACAAAGCTCGGAATAGCCAGAACCTTCCAGATACCACGACCCTTCGGTTCTGCGAGTGTGAGGGAGAATGTGGCAATAGGGGCAATGTTTGGAAGGGCGAATGCAGGTGTGGATGAGGCTCTTGAGATGGCTGACGAATATCTGCAAATGGTTGGGATGTACGATTTAAGAGATAAGGAAGCAAAACTGCTCACGCCCCTAGAAAAAAAGCTGATGGAGCTTGCAAGGGCGCTGGCAATGAAACCAAAACTCCTTCTTCTGGATGAGCTGCTTGCCGGAATGAATCCCAAGGATATCACTAGGATTCTTGACCTGATAAGCAAGGTTAGAGAGGAGGAGAATATAGCAAGCATTGCGATGGTCGAGCATTTAATGCACGCCATTACTAAATTTGCCGAAAGGGTTGTGGTGATGCATCAGGGTTCAAAGCTCATAGAGGGACCAACAATGGAGGTTCTCAACGACCCTAAGGTTATTGAGGTGTATTTGGGTGAAAAGCTCAAAATAGGGTGATCGGATGCTGAACGTTTCAGGTCTTGAGTCAGGCTATGGAGAGATGCAGGTTCTCTGGGGAGTGGACTTGGAAGTGAAGGAAAAGAGTGTCACAGTCGTTCTGGGTCCAAACGGGGCAGGAAAGAGTACAACTCTTAAAACAATCTTTGGCACCTTAAAACCCTGGAGTGGAAGGGTAGAGTACATAGGGGAGGACGTGACCAACACTCCACCCCACAAAAAAGTTGAGCTCGGCATAACCTTTGTTCCGGAGGGCAGACACCTGTTTCCAAACATGACGGTAAAAGACAACCTGCTGATGGGGGCTTACCTTAAAAAGGCTGAAGAAAAGCTTGAAGAGTCACTGGAACTTGTTTACACTCTGTTTCCCAGACTGAAGGAAAGAGAAACTCAGAAGGCCGGAACCCTTAGTGGAGGTGAACAGCAGATGCTGGCAATTGCCAGAGCCCTCATGACATCCCCAAACCTGATATTGATGGATGAACCAAGCCAGGGACTTGCTCCAAAGCTGGTGAAAGAAGTATTCGAGACCATACTGAGACTTAAGGACGAAGGTTTGACGATTCTTCTTGTTGAGCAGAACGTATTTGCCTCACTGGAAATTTCAGATTATGCATACGTGCTGCATGAGGGCAAAATTGCGTTCGGCGGTACGGTGGATGAGGTTAAGGAGAGTGATGAGATAAAGAAAGCATATCTGGGGGTGTGAAAATGGCAATTGTTGTGGCAGTTGACCACTCTGAAAGAACTCCACGAATTCTGGATTTTGCGGTAAACGAGGCAAAGCTGAGAAATGAGAAACTTCTGTTCATTCACTCGCTGTACGGGGGGGATAAGACGGATGAAAAGGAAATCGAAGCTGGTGAGAGACTTCTGGACTACGTCGTTAGCCTTGCTCAGAGCAGAGGGGTGGAGGCCGAAAAGCACCTTCTTGTGAGGGGTAAGGAGCCTGAAGACGACATTGTAGAGTTTGCCGAGGAGGTAGATGCGTCTCTGATCATCATTGGCGTCAGGAAAAGAAGACCGGCAGGGAAGCTCTTGTTCGGAAGTGTCGCACAGCAGGTAATTCTCAATGCAAAACAGCCTGTCGTCTGTATAAAATAACTTTTTTAGAGAACTTTTTTTAATTTTGTCACTGAATGTAGTTGAGTAATGCTTATTTTAGGGATTTCGGCTTCAGAGATGTAATGGAGGGGCATAAGAACTGTTATTGCAGAGCCGATTAGAGAAGGGAGGAAACCTGTGAATTCAAAAGTTCTTCTAAAGCTTCCTTCTCCACCGAAAAATGCTGACAATCCGTGCATTATCGCTGCTAAGATTGGTCAGACTGCAAACATTCCAATAAAGCTGCCGATGTAAGCTCCTATTGCAAAGAACTTAGCCCAATTCAACAGGAAGATCCTGAGAAAGCTTGGTTACGAGGAAGTACTGGTACGCTGAAACCAGTACGGATAAAGTAACGACTATCACCAACTTATCCTAACCTCTTTCCCGACAACGCGAAGAAAGCAGGTGTGGATGCTTATTACCTGATCGAGGAGTTTGGAAGGACACATATGCGAAGATTTTGATCAGACTCAGCATGTTGATTGTACGTTCCATACTTAACAGTTTCCTTATTTAACTTATCCATAATTTTTTGATAGAGATTGTATATCGTAAGACTTAAATAGACATAGCATGCAGATTGTGATGAGCAGAATGAGGTGGGTTAGAGATGTATGAGGTAAAGGACTGGAACGAGGAAGTGATGAAGTGGCTGGCTGTTGGGCTCTGTCTGGCTATGGTAGGGATGGCGGTGATGCCGATGGCTGTTGGAGATGCGACAGCCGTTTATGCGTATTACTCAGGAGAGGACATGAACCCGTACCTTGCCTCAGGTGGACTTATCGCCGGTTTCGGTTTTATGAAGGCAAGCGATCTTCTATTGGTCGCTGAGCTGGCTGGGGTTGCTACTGCTGGTGTGGGTGCTGCAGTGCTAGTAGGAATAGGTGTGGGAGTAATAGCATGAGGCGGTAGAATGAACAGCACTCCCTTTTATTTAATTTTTGGGGCAACTCTCATCGAGATTGCAAAGATAATTAGACCAAAACTAAAAAAATCTGCAGTAGTAGCGGCTGTACAGCTCTTTGTTTTAATATTATCGATATTAGCAACCGTTAAATACTCGGTAAGCATATTATTCGTATTGGCGTCAATTTTAATGGTAACCGTAATTGTAACTGAGGTAGGTGAGATTTATATAGTACGGAATCTAACTCTAACTCAAAAGTTTGTTATGGTCTTTTGCATAATTTCAGTAGGGGTCGCGCTTATAGTTTACGGAACGGTGGTGAAATGAACGAAAAAACAAGCAAAAAAGACTTTGATGAAAAAGTAAACAAAGTTGTGAAATATGGTATTACATTTGGGTTGCTTACAGGACTTTTGATAGCCATTCTGGAGCACCTAACTGGCGCGAAAGGCAAAATAGCGGAGTATAGTATTGTATTTCTTAGTATCTCTGGATTTGTTATTTTTGTAATTTTTATTGTTTATACAATGGTACAACTACAGTCTAAGAGATAGAAAAGTATGAGACAAGTCTCTGTATTTCTATCTTTACTCTGTTTCGTTCTATCATTCTTGTTGGGTGTATACAGTGTGCTGGATTACAACGACAACATCCGTAAATTGGACAATTTGAACTTAGACATCCAGTATTCTGTAGCGAATCTAACGTTTGCATCTATCCTGAAAACAAATTTGGTCGTGATTGCCCAGTTGCTGGTGGGATCGTTTCTATTTGGCCTTACAACCTTTTTGAGTGTAGGGGTCAACGGATACCACTTAGGTAGCTATACAGCAACAGCAATTTTAAATAGATCGTTTGACAAATTTTTAGTTCTTACGATACCCCACGCCATCTTCGAAATCCCAGCCATAATAACAGCCGGCGCAGCGGGCTTCAAGATCCCATGCGAGATCATCCGCTATCTGCTTGGCAAAAAAGAGCGAATTCTAACAAAAGAAGACATCAAAGAATACCTAACCCTCGCTTTAATCTCTATCATCTTAATCGTAATAGCAGCTTGGGTCGAAGCTAACGTCACGCTGAGGATTGCCAAAACAATGCTTAAGACAAAAGGTATTTGAAGACTCGAATTGACTAACTAACATGGGTAAGGTAATAGAAGCCGTGTATGAAAAAGGAGTATTTAAGCCTCTTGAGAAAGTTGATTTAGATGAGGGAGTAACCGTAGAGATTGTGGTAAGGAGAAAAGCATCGAGGGGCTTATCAAAACTACTTGAGAAATACATCGTTAAATCAGATGTAGATTTAACGAAAGGATTAATAGAGGAAAGAAGATGATAGTTTTAGATACATCAGTTTTTACGGATTATTTAGTCATATTTGACGAAAATCGACACCGAAAAGCTAAAGAATTCGTTGACGAGTTATCCGAGCGTGATTATGTAATTTATGAGCCATTTTTGTTCGAAGTCGAGCTTGCAGGAGTATTGAGAAGGAAATACACTGAAAAGAAGACTCGTAAGTTGCTGAAAGACGTAAAGAGTAGGGTTGTAATTGTAGGTGAAACTTCTCTTCGCAGTATCGCTATAGATGTGGTCATTGCAGAGCTGTAGATTCTTATTACATAGCAGTTGCAAAGCTCACGAATTCAATTCTGATAACGAACGACAGAATTATGGCGAATAATGCCAAAAAAGCCGGTATTGAAGCATATTATTTGATTGAAGAGTTTGATGAGGCGATAAGCAAAATAAAGAAGTTACAGTAGCTTTAGGATTGACCAGACCTGATAGATTGCGAATAGTGCCGTGGGAATTAAAGCGGTGATGAAGGCTCTTCTCAGTTCAATTTCTCTCGCATGTCTGATTGTGAATGTCCGATGGTTAGGGACCAAGCTGTTATGGCGATATTAATAATTAGGTTTGAATAGATTAAATCCTTAGGGATGATGGAAAGCATTACCGTTTTCATGAGATTAGGATTTTGCTGGTGGTTGACTGAATGGCAAAAACTTTAAATACAGCTTTCTTTATTCCTGAAATATGGGAACATACCTAAAATCAGGGTTTATTAATTCATTAAAGAGTGTAGTCAGTAGTGGAAGGAATGCAGTAATTGCTGAGATAAAGCCATACTCTCCCATACACGGTGACCTCATGAAGGGGAGGGATGTGGAAGACATTCTCCAGGCGTATTTTAATGCAGGGGCTGCGGCCATTTCTTATATCACAGCAGCAGATTTCGGTGGAAGTTTTGAAACTCTTCGCAAAATCTGCCATCTTTCAGAGTTACCAGTTTTGAGGAAGGACTTCATAAGGGATGCTGCAGAAATTGAAAGAAGTGCCGGGGCTGATGTTTCCGCTCTTCTGCTTGTAGCCAGACATCTGAAGGACAGAACAGATGAGATGGTAGATTTATGCTTTGAACATGGAATTGAGCCGGTTGTGGAGGTTCATCATCCTGAAGACCTGCCGTTTGCCAGGAATGCGGATGTGGTTCTGATAAACAACAGAGATATAGACAGAATGGAAACCGACAGTGGCGATGTTAGCGTAACTGCAAGAATCGCTCAGAGAATAAACTGCTTCAAGATAAGTGGAAGTGGGATAGGCAGTATAGAAGACCTGCTCTTTGTCTTGAACTACGCAGATGCGGCCCTCATTGGAACGGCTTTCATGATGGCAGATGACACTGAACGCTTTGTTAGAGCTTTTGTGGAGGCGAAACGATGATCGAGGTTGCTTTTAAAAAGTTGGATTTTGATTCCGCATACAATCTGGCAAGGGAGTTGCCGAATCTCAGTGAGGTGGAAATTGCAGCGATTCTCGGGGCAATTGAGGCGAAGGGTTATGATGGTGAGGCGATAGCTGGATTCGCAAGCGGGGTTGTTGAACACTCATCAGTTGATCTTGGAATAGTCGCAGACACCTGCGGGACGGGGGGCGATAGGGCAGAAACGATAAATGTCAGCACGGCTGTGGCAATCGCCCTCTCCACTCTGCATCCGGTTGCCAAGCATGGCAACAGGTCTGTGAGCTCTAAAAGCGGTTCTGCAGACGTTCTGGAAGCTATGGGGGTAAAAATTGAAATGGAACCAGATTTTGCAAGAAAAATGGTTGACGAGTCAGGATTTGCGTTTCTTTTTGCTCCCCTATACCACAAAGCCTTTTTGAGGGTGGCCTCGGTCAGAAAGAGACTCGGGATCAGAACAATTTTCAACGTAATCGGTCCACTGTCCAACCCCGCAAAACCTGCTTATCAGACTGTAGGTGTTTCAGGTGAAGATCTGATTGATCCGGTTGCAGAAGCAGTCGAACTGATGGAGAGAAGGGTTGTGGTTCTTCATGGATCCGGGATGGATGAAGTGAACCCATCTGGTGAGACGAAAGTTGCAATCGTTGACGGTGGCGTTGACAAACTAACCCTCACACCGGAGGACTTTGGGGTTGAAAGACAGAGAATAGTACGTTGCAAATCACCGGAGGAATCGGCTGAAAGAATCAGGAGCGTTTTTCAGGGTACCGGACTCGAAGAAGACAGGATTTTCATAGCGATAAACTTCTCCATCGCAATGTATTCACTTGGATTTGAGGATTTGAAAGAGAACGTGGAGATTTTTAACGAAAAGCTAGAGAGCGGAGACTTTGCCAGGAAACTGGAGGAGATAATATGCAGAAGCATGAATATGTAAGCCCGGTCAAACTTTATGCTGCTATCAGAGATGAGAGCTATCCCTTTATTCTTGAGTCTGCAGAAAAGAGCGGAAGAGCGAGGCATACGTACATCTCGTTCAATCCCCTCTACACTGTCGAGATTAACAGCAGGACCAGAGTTGACGGGCAGATAATATCGAAAATCTCCGACCCCTTCGATGCGCTGAAGGAAATACATGTCAGGGGATTTCTGGTCGGATATATCGCTTATGATGCTGTGAATAACTACATTGGTAGGGATATTCAGGATGCTTCAGTATTTGGCTGTTATGATTCCTACTTCGTTTATGATCACTATTTGCGTAAGCTCTTCAGCGTTAACGTTGAAAATGCAGACAAAATAGTCGAAAGGGCAAAGAGAACCGAGATCGAAAGGGGCGAAGCCGGATCAGAGATCGTGAAGGCGGGGGACAGGGATGAGTTTATAAGGATGGTGGAAAAGGGAAAGGAGCAGATTTTTGAGGGCGAGGTGTATCAGATAGTTCTTTCCAGAGAGTATGTTGTAAGTACCGACCTTGATCCATTCCAGATTTACCTGAATTTGAGAGAAACCAATCCGAGCCCCTATATGTTTCTGCTGGAGTTCAAAAAATCCCTCATTGGTTCGAGTCCGGAAACTATGGGGAGGGTTGAGGGCAGAACTTTCATCATCAATCCGATTGCCGGTACAGCAAGAAGAGTTGAAGGGAGGGAGAAGGAGATTGCAAAAAAGCTTCTCAGCGACGAGAAGGAGAGGGCAGAACACGTCATGCTTGTTGATCTCGCAAGAAACGACGTTAGAAAAGTGTGCAGGCCGGGAAGTGTTAGGGTTTCGAAGTTCATGGAGGTTGTGAGCTATCCGAGCGTACTCCACATCGAAAGTGAGGTTGTGGGCGAGCTTAAGGCCGGACTGTCACATTTTGATGCGATGAAGGCTGCCTTTCCCGCCGGAACTGTAACGGGAGCACCGAAACTGCGGGCAATAGAGCTGATTGATGAGATTGAAAGGGACAGAAGGGGGGTTTATGCAGGAGCTGTGGGCTACTTTTCCGAAAACGTGTCCGATCTGGCCATTGCGATAAGAATGGTGGAATACGACAGGAAGTGCAGGGTTAGAGCAGGGGCCGGGATAGTTGCGGATTCCATACCGGAAAGTGAGTTCATGGAGACTGAAAACAAGATTGCAAGAGTTCTGAAGGCGGTGGGATTATGATAGTGATTGTTGACTGCAAGGACTCTTTTGTCTACAATTTGGTGGAGTACGTATCCCTTTTTGACAGAGTTAGGGTGGTTGACAGGGATAATGCAAGAAATATTGAGAAGATGAATTTTGACGGCATCATCATTTCTCCCGGTCCGGGCAAGCCTGACAGGAGTCTTGAATTCATTTTTGACTACAACGTGCCGATTCTCGGAGTCTGCCTGGGCCATCAGATGATAGCGGAGATTTTTGGTGGTGAGGTTGGGAAAGTAAAGCCAGTTCATGGAAAGACCTCCGTGGTTAGACACAATTCGGAAGGCATCTTCAAGGGTGTGAGAAACCCGATGAGAGCTGGCAGATATCACTCCCTCGCCGTCATAAAACCTCCTGACGGATTTGAGGTTACGGCGGTGAGCGAGGATGGGGTGATTATGGGGTTGAGGAGGGGCAGCATATATGGAATCCAGTTTCATCCCGAAAGCGTGCTGACTGAGGACGGGTTGAGGATAGTCAGAAATTTCGTGGGGATGTGTCATGATCGTTAAAATTTGTGGGGTCAGAAGTATTGAGGAGCTTGAGGTTGTGGAAAGGTATGCGGATGTAACTGGAGTCGTGGTTAGGAGTAACTCTAAGAGGTGTGTTGACCTTAAAAAGGCGAGAGAAATAATATCGTCTGCCTCAATTCCTGTTTTTGCAGTATCCACAGCTTCCAGCCTTGAAGAGTGGATGGAGGTGGTATCCAAGTTGGAGTGCGGGCTGGTTCAGGTTCACTCTCCCATGCTCGTTGAGGATTTTGAGAGGTTGAAGGAGCACGTTAGGGTTATGAAGGCGTTTATCGTTGGTGACAGCCCTGGTAGGGTGATTCAGGAGATAGAATCGTATTCTCCCCATTTCATTCTCCTCGACTCCGGATGCGGGAGTGGTGTGGTCCACGACTGGAGCGTGAGCAGAGAGGTAGCAAAGAGATACGGAGTTTTCCTGGCCGGAGGGCTAAATCCCGGAAATGTTGAGGAGGCAATAAGGGAAGTGAACCCTATTGGTGTTGATGTGTCGTCTGGTGTCGAGGAGAATGGTGTAAAATCCGAAATTCTCGTTAGAGAGTTTGTTAGGAGGGCAAAAAATGAAGTTTGGTGAGTTCGGTGGTAGATACGTACCTGAAGTCCTGGTTCCTCCACTTGAAGAACTCGAAAAGGCTTACAGTGAGCTTAAGAATGACGATGGGTTCAGAAATGAGCTTGAGTACTATCTCAAGAACTATGCAGGAAGACCCACTCCCCTGTATTTTGCAGCCAATCTTAGCAGAGAGGTTGGAGCAAGAATTTACCTGAAAAGAGAGGATCTGCTTCATGGTGGAGCACACAAGATTAACAATACAATTGGTCAGGCTCTACTTGCGAAGTTTATGGGGAAAACCAGGGTAATAGCTGAGACAGGGGCAGGGCAGCACGGGGTTGCAACGGCAATGGCTGCTGCACTGCTCGGTCTTGATGCTGAGATTTACATGGGTGCAGAGGATTACGAGAGGCAGAAGATGAATGTGTTCAGGATGCGGCTGCTGGGGGCGAAGGTAACTGCTGTTGAGAGCGGTAGCAGGACTCTGAAGGATGCCATAAACGAGGCTTTGAGAGACTGGGTTGAGAGTTTTGAGAACACTCATTACCTGATTGGCTCAGTAGTTGGACCGCATCCCTTTCCCACGATCGTCAGGGACTTCCAGTCCGTGATAGGTGTTGAAACAAAAAAACAGGTGATTGAGGCGGAGAGCAGGCTGCCGGATGCGATTGTCGCATGTGTTGGCGGTGGCAGCAATGCAATGGGAATCTTCCATCCCTTTTTGAGTGATGGGGATGTAAGACTGATAGGCGTGGAAGCTGCCGGTGAGGGCATAGAGACGGGCAGACATTCAGCCTCCCTGAGTGCGGGAAGCAAGGGCGTGCTGCACGGAATGCTGTCCTACTTTTTGCAGGATGAGAGGGGGATGATGCTCGACACGCACAGCATTTCTGCCGGGTTGGATTATCCGGGAGTGGGACCTGAGCATGCATATCTCAAGAAGATTGGCAGGTGTGAGTACGTTGCTGTGAAAGACGACGAGGCGTTGAAGGCCTTCATGATGCTTTCGAAACTCGAGGGGATAATCCCAGCTCTCGAATCTGCGCACGCAATTGCCTACGCAATAAAGATGGCCTCAGAAATGAGCAGGGATGACGTTATAGTGGTCAATCTTTCAGGGAGAGGGGACAAGGATATGGGAATCGTGATGGAGAGGATAGCATGATCAGCAAATCTCTGGTTGTTTTCTTCACCGCAAGCTATCCCACGCCGGAAATGACGGTGGAGTTCATGCTCTGCTCGGCTGAGGCTGGAGCTGACGTCATAGAGCTCGGAATTCCCTTCAGCGATCCGGTTGCTGATGGTAAGACGATTCAGGAGTCCTATATCAGGGCGCTCAGAAATTTTAGGGTTGAGCAGGTTTTTGAGATAGTCAGAGGCTTCAGGAAGGAGTGTGAAAAGCCAGTGGTGATAATGAGCTACTATAACCCGATTTACAGAAAAGGTGTTGGAGAATTCGTGGAGACGGCTTTCGAGAGCGGTGCTGATGCCATGCTAGTCGTCGATCTGCCCTACGACGAGGCTGAGGAGTTCATAGAGATTTGCAGTAAAGTGGGAATGGGAAACGTGTTTCTTGCCGCACCCAACACTCCAGAAGATAGACTCAGGGCAATGGATGAGCTTTCGACATTCATATATCTGGTCTCAACATATGGTGTCACAGGAGAGAGGGATGAGATATCTCCTCTCGCCTTTAAAGCTTTGAAGAGGGTCAAGTCAATCTGCAGAAGTCCAGTAGCGGTTGGTTTCGGCGTTTCAAGGCCGGAGCACGTAAGACAGCTCACGGATGCTGGAGCTGATGGAGTTGTCGTTGGAAGTGCCTTCGTAAGGCTGATAAACGAAAAGGGTGGGGATGCAGTTGAAGACATCAGAAATCTAACGGAGAGGTTGAGGAGTGGTTTGGGGTAAACACCTTTAATTTTTTACCTTCTCCGGAATTGTTTCGTGGGATTTATTCGGGATTTCGTCACCGGTCTTTTCTGGTGGAAAAAGGTTTAAATAAAAAGTGGATTTAATCTTAGCGGAGAGGTGATATAAATGAGATTCTTCATCATCGGCTTCGGACAGGCAGGAGGCAAGATACTCGACCTGTTTATTGAAAATGAAAAGAGGAGAGGCTCAAACATCAGGATGAGATGGTTAGCTGTAAACTCAGCAAGGACTGATCTGATGGGGTTGAAACATGTTCCCGTTCAGGATCGCATTCTCATCGGCCAAACAATTGTTAAAGGACATGGTGTTGGTACTGACAACAAGCTGGGTGCCAGGGTGGCTCAGGAGGACATAGAAAATATCCTCAATGCTATAGATGAAAGGGGTACCCATGATATGGATGCTTTTCTGATAATTGCAGGGCTTGGTGGTGGTACGGGAAGTGGAGGAGCACCTGTTTTGGCCAAATATCTTTCTGAAATGTATTCTGAGCCCGTGTACGCAGTAGGAATTCTTCCAGCACCAGAAGAGGGTAAGCTCTACTCATTAAATGCTGCGCGCAGCATGATATCAATTTTAAAGTATGTTGACAACCTGATTCTCGTTGACAACGGTGCCTGGAAGTTTGAGGGAACAAGCCTGAGAGAGTCCTTTGCGAAGATAAATGAGGAAATAGTGAGGAGACTTGCAATTCTGGCCAGGGCCGGTGAACCCATAGAGGAGGACATTGTTGGAGAGATGGTTGTTGACAGCAGTGAAGTCGTCAACACCCTGAGAGGTGGGGGAATCTCGTCAATCGGCTATGCCACCACTCTTGCTCAGGTTGCCGAGAAAAAGAAAAAAGGATTTAGACTCTTTGGACGAAAAGAAGAGGAAGAAATTGAGGCGCTGGAAAACGACAAGCCCATGAAAATTGCGACACTGGTCAGAAGGGCAGCACTTGGAAGATTGACGATTCCGTGCAATATAAGGAGTGCGGAAAGGGCACTGGTCCTCGTTGCAGGTCCACCCGAGCATCTGGACAGAAAAGGGCTCGAGAAAGCCAAGATATGGCTTGAAGAGCAGATAGCCGGAGTTGAGGTCAGGGCGGGAGACTATCCGACCAGAAAAACAAAGTACGTGGCGGCACTCGTGGTTCTTGCGAATGTAACTGACATACCAAGAGTGAAGGAATTGCAGAGACTCGCCGCAGAAGCCAAGGAAGAGGCTGAAGAAGCTGAGAGAATGAGAATGACCAAAACACTGGAACTGTTTGATGAAGACATCGAGCCACTGATCTGATGAGGTTCATAGTAGCCCTAACCGGAGCTTCCGGACAGGTACTCGGGATCAGACTGATAGAGACTCTTGTGGATGCCGGAGCGGAGGTGTACGCAGTTGCATCCAGAGCAGCAAAGCTGACTATCAGGGCAGAGACTGAATACGATGAAAATTATGTGAGGGAGATTGCGACGAAGTACTATGATGAGGATGAAATTGCAGCCCCCTTTGCAAGCGGAAGCTTCAGGCATGATGGAATGGCAATTGTACCCTGCAGCATTAAAACGGCATCCTCAATTGCTCATGGTATAACGGACAACCTGATAACAAGAGCTGCGGATGTAACGCTGAAGGAGAGGAGAAGACTCGTCGTTGCGGTAAGAGAGGCCCCTCTGCATACAGGACATCTGAGAACGCTTACTAAACTCTCCGAAATTGGCGCGATCGTCTTTCCACCCGTAATGTCTTTCTACACGAATCCAAGATCGATAGAGGATATGATTCGGCACACCGTTTCCAGAATTGCTGAGCTGCTCGGGATTGAGGTTGAGTACAGAAGATGGGGATAAAAGGCAAACTTTTTCTTTTTTGAAAGTTTATCCGCCTTATGGCAGTAATTGTGGGAGCAACAAGGACACCAGTTGGGAGGTTTGGCGGCAGTCTTAAGGACGTAAAGGCATACGAGCTCGGGGCGATTGCGATAAAGGGTTTGATGAAAAAACTGGAAATAGCACCCAGGCCAACTCAAGATTCGGTGGAATTCTATCCCGAAAAACTACCCAGGGGGAGAATTGAACTGGAAAATGCCTATGACTTTGATGGTGTTGAGGTTGAAGTTGACGAGGTTGTGATGGGGAATGTCCTGCAGGCAGGCCAGGGACAGAACCCGGCAAGACAGGCTTCAATTCTGGCAGGCATACCGAAGGAAGTTCCGGCATTCACCGTCAACAAGGTATGTGCAAGTGGTCTCAAGGCAATCGCACTGGCTTACCATGCCATAAAAAGCGGAGATGCAAAAGCCATCATTGCTGGGGGGATGGAAAGTATGAGCAACACTCCCTACGCTTTGCCCAAGGCGAGATGGGGGTACAGAATGTCTGTAACTGCATATGACGAGCTTGTCGACCTCATGGTATATGACGGGCTGTGGGAGAAGTTCTATGGCTACCATATGGGTATGACTGCGGAGAACATAGTGGAGAGATACGGAATTAGCAGAGAGGAGCAGGATAGGCTGGCTTATGAAAGTCACATGAGAGCTGTGAAAGCAATAGATGACGGCAAGTTCGCGCAGGAAATCGTACCGGTGGAGGTTAAGCAGAAGAAGGGGACGGTTGTGGTTGATACGGACGAGCATCCTCGAAGGGACACAAGTCTGGAGAAACTAGCGAAGTTGCCTCCAGTGTTCAAGAAGGATGGAACGGTTACAGCGGGCAATGCAAGCGGGGTCAATGATGGGGCGGCAGCCGTCCTCGTAATGGATGAAAAGGCTGCGAGGGATTATGGTCTGGAGGCAAGGGTCAGGATTGTTTCAGTTGCGTCAGCAGGAATCGATCCTGCCTACATGGGTCTTGGACCGATTCCGGCGATACGGAAGGCATTGAAGAAGGCCGGATTGGAGATTAAAGATATTGGCCTGATCGAGCTCAATGAAGCGTTCGCAGCTCAGGCTCTGGCATGCATCAAGGAGCTCGGGCTGGACATGGAGAAAGTCAACGTGAATGGAAGCGGAATATCACTCGGACACCCGATAGGCTGCACCGGTGCAAGGATTACGACAACCCTGATTTATGAAATGGAGAGGAGAGGGGTTGATTACGGACTTGCATCCCTCTGCATTGGCGGAGGGCAGGGAATGGCGATGGTTGTGGAGAGAGTTTAATTTTTAATTTCGGGTTAGCATTTCGGTCAACTGTCTGATCTTTTACACCATTTTTATCTTTGTATAGGGTAAGTGAAAAAACTGAGATGGGGAGTGGGGCCGGTGGGATTTGAACCCACGACTGGCGGGTCTCTTCGGGTCAGAGCTCCAACGGGTCATCACCGCTCAGCAGACCCGTCAATCATCACGCCGCTGGAGCCCGCCGCGCTTCCTGGCTACGCCACGACCCCTTGTTTTCATTTAAATTTCAGGTGTATTAAAATTTTTGGATGCGCCAAACTAAATTATATTTATAAATAATTTAATTTATGTAGTCTGCAGCAAAACAGGAGAAAATTTAATATAACTCCCATCGTTCTCTTCTCCACAAAAAATAAAAGGAGGTCGAGAAAAATGGCAGAGAATTCGGTGTTTGTTGGAAACAAGCCTGTGATGAATTACGTGCTGGCGGTGTTGACGCAGTTCAACAGCGGTGCGACGGAGGTTTCGATTAAGGCGAGAGGTAGGGCTATCAGCAGGGCAGTGGATGTAGCAGAGATTGTCAGAAAGCGCTTCCTGCCGGATGTGGAGGTTAGGGACATTCAGATCTCAACCGAGCAGATCGATAGTGAGCAGGGGCCTGCAAACGTTTCTGCAATCGAAATAATACTTGCCAAGAAATAACCTTTTTTTTCATGTTTGAAATTTTTGCGCGGGGCCACGAAAACATCCGCGCCACCCACAGAACGACTTTTGAAATCACCAGAGATCGCAATCTTTCACCTAGAGGCGATTGCATAATAGCCGTAAATGCAGATAGCAGTGTGGCAGATATCCCCGACGGGCTGAGAGACCTGCTGAAAAGGGGTCTTAAATTTCAAATTGAGATTTCACTGCCAGATTATGGTCTTTATGAAATTGTCGAGGGCTACGGCGATGAGAGACTTCTCCTTACACATCCGACAGACATTGTGGTGAGAAAAAGCAGCTATATATGCCCCAGAACTCTGCTGATCTCGGCAAACAAGGCTGCAAGGGATTTGAACAGGGAAATTGTGGAGCTTTTAAAGGATAAAAAAACAGAGGTTGTCTTCAGACTTCAACCCTTGAGGGTTTCGGCAGAGCAAGGCTGAAGGTTACGTAAACCAGCAGTGAAACCACGAGACCGGGAACAACCGGGTATATCCAGAAGGTTTTGTAGAGGTACACATACCACAGAACACATGTAATCACTGCAGCGATCATCGATGCTGAGGATGCAAGAGGATTTGGTCTCTCGAAGTACAGGGATGCCATGAGCGGAACCAGAAATGCGGATGTTATTACAGAAAAGCTCACACCAACTATTTCGACGATCTGTCCCATTGGTTTTACTGCAAACACAACAGGGAGCAGAGCAAACAGGAAAACCGACGCTCTTGTCAGATTCAGAGTTAGGTTCTCCGGCATTCTTTTGATGTTCTGAAGGAGATCTCTGACGAATGCAGTTGCAACCACATGGACAAGGGAGTTTATTGTTGACATTGCGGCCGCCACAATTGCTGTCAGCAGCAGAGCGTTGATTCCAACAGGAAAGAGCTTCATGGCTATGAACGGAACAACCAGATCAGTGTCCTTCAGAAACGGGGTTATATCAGACGTATACTTTGGAATGACCAGCCATCCAAACGGACCAATGCTGAAAACACAGATGGCGAAGATCCCGATAATCAGGGGAGTGAGAATCATGCCGTGGGCAATAACCCTCTCATCTCTGGCTGCAATGAACCTGACGACGAGCTGAGGGCTGGCAAGCTGCGCCACACTTATTGCGAACGTCAGACTGAGTATGAATGGAATCACCATTCCGGACTTCATGATGGGTGGTGGTGCAACTCTGCCAAACTCAAACAGAGCCTCTCCGC
Organism: Archaeoglobus neptunius; assembly: GCF_016757965.1. Lineage (NCBI taxonomy): Archaea > Methanobacteriati > Methanobacteriota > Archaeoglobi > Archaeoglobales > Archaeoglobaceae > Archaeoglobus > Archaeoglobus neptunius. The sequence goes on from NZ_JAEKIW010000014.1 coordinate 20,345, forward strand.
TCATTCCACCAAATATCTTGGTGTTCGAAAGGGCCTGAATTGCTGCATCAATCCCGCCAAGGGTGTATATCAGCGTTGCAAACAGGGCCACACCACCCACCAGAACGATAATTCCCTGTATAAGATCGGTCATGACAACTGCCCTGAATCCACCTATGGCGGTGTAGATGGTCACAACCAGAGCGGTTATCAGCAGTCCGGTGGTGTAGTCTATCGATAGCATAACCTGAAAGAGGTTTCCCGCCCCCTTATAGATTGAAACCATGTAGAACTCGAAGAACACTATTATTATCACGGCGGCAATTATCTGACTGAGACTGCCGAGTTTGATTCTGAAAAGTTCGGGAATCGTTAACGCTCCATGCTTGTCCGCAATCCTCTTCATCGGGGTTGCAATAAACATCCACGCAAGAATGGCGAAGAGGATGTGGAAAAACGTCAGAAACGCCGACCACTGAAAGCCCATGATGAAACCTGCTCCACCACCTCCAAGAAAGGCTGCAGTGCTGAAATACGTTGCGAAAAAGGAGAAGCTGACGATCAGGGTTCCAAGTCTTTTTCCAGCAAGGTAGTAGTCAACAATTCCCTTCGTCCTCCTGTACTCATAAATGCCGACGAGCAAGACTGCAACAAGATAGACCGCAAGTACCGTTTCCACGATCATAGCATTCTCCTCGCTTTCAGAGCCGCTGCGATAAACCCGGCAACCATCAGAACAATTGATGCGCCGTAAACTGCAGCTATGACCATTTCTTCACCCCCTCACGAGTCTTCTGGCCTTGCCCTCAAACCTTTCGAGCATACCGTTTGCAACGACCTCAACCCTCGGACTGAAGCCGAGAAACTCCCTTATATCCTTGGCAACTTTTCCGGCAAGACCGTTTTCACCCTCAAAAATCACTCTGATTCCATCTTTTACCTCGATTCTGTAGTGTCTGACACCGTAAGATGCAAGAATCTGCTCGACATCACTCGGGTAGAACTTCACACCCTTGTAAATGACCATGTCATCCGTCCTGCCTCTGATTCTTTTTATGGTCATGTGTTCAATTCCGCACTCGCACTCTTCTCTCGAAATCACAGCAGAGATCTCTCCACTTCTGTACCTGAGCAGGGGCATTGCTGTCCTGTTTAGAGAGGTGTAGACAACCTCTCCTTCTTTGCCATCCTCCACGACTTCCCCTGTTTCCGGATCAACAATCTCAACGATATAGTTGTCCTCCCAGATGTGCAGGCCATTTCTCTCTGGACATTCGAAGCCCACGGTCCCAACGCCACCCATCTCTGTCAACCCCGGGATGTCATAAGCTCTTGCATCGAAAGTTTTCTCGATCTGTTTTCTCATCTCATCACTCCAGGGCTCCGCTCCAAGCAGCATCTTTTCCACGGAAAGTTCAGATGGTTCGTAACCCATTTCCTCTGCAACCTCCGCAATTCTCAGGGGATAGCTCGCAGTTGCGCACAGCACTGTGGTTCCGAAGTCGACTATAAATCTAACCTGATTCCTCGTGTTGCCAGCACCGATCGGGATTACAAAGGCGTTTATCGCATCAGCGGCAAAGTGAAAACCAAATCCGCCATTCCACAGTCCGAAGGCCGGGGTAATCTGAATTACATCCTTCGAGGTGATTCCGGCAATGTGGAAATCTCTGAGAAGCATTTTCTTCCATTGCTCTACGTCTTCTCGAGTGTATGGGATTATCACCGGCTGCCCTGTAGTCCCACCACTCATCTGTATTCTCACGATGTCATCTTTCGGCACACATGCCATTTTGAGCGGGTATGCATCTCTTAGATGCTGCTTGGTTGTGAATGGCAGTTTTGGCAGATCTTCTGGCCCCTTTATTCTGTCGATATCAATCCGATTTTCTCTGAAAATCCTTCTGTAAAATGCAGAGTGATCATAAACGTACTTCACCACCTGTCTGAACCTTTTCCGTTTAATTTCGTCAATCTCCTTTCTTGGCATGAATATTTCCTTCTCAACATTGTACATGGATAAAAAGACAGTTCACATATATTTAAATTTTTCCCATTTTACGAGTTTATACCTGTGTGACGGAATTGTTCCGATAAATTAAACAAATCTGATTGTCAGTTCCCCCGTTCTGTTCCGGGCCATGATGTTGAGAACGAGAGGTACGAGAGATTCAAGCAGATATGAGGCACTCAGAGGACCGGCGTCAAAAACCCTAAATCCCATTTTTTCGGAGATCTCCTTTACTATCTTTTTTCCTTCTTCATCGCCGCAAATAACCAGATCCCAGTCAATCTTCTCATTCAGGTCAGCAAACCTCGCTGCCGGTACTGAATGGAAGGCTGAAACAACCTTGCTTTCGAGAAGTGAAGCAAGTTTCTCTGCTGCCGAACCTTCAGCCAGTCTCACATAGGTGAACACGCCATTTTCCCTCTTCATCGGTACAAGTGGTGAAACAACGACCTTTCCTTTCAGTTCCTCCTTAAGACTTTCAGCGGTGGAAAAGGCGTATTCCCAAGGTATAGTTACGACAGCAACATCACACATTTTTGCAGCCATCCTGTTCTCGAATCCCTGGATTTCCACTCCGGCTATGGACGAGTACTCCTCTGCCAGCCTTTTAGCCTTTTCATCTTTTCTCGAACCCACAATAACTTCGTAGCCTAGTCTCGAAAGTCTGACAGCCAGACCCTTTCCCAGATTACCCGTTCCACCCAGCAGCGCTATCCTCATTCAACCACCGCCAGTTTTCTCACTCGGGTGGTGGGCTTATAAATCCAACCTCCTGAAGCATTTTTATTTTCTTCTGGGTGCTCACTATCATGTCCCGTGCGTTTTCGTAAATCTCTTCCTCGCTCATCTCGATCCTCGCAACCCCCTGTTCCATTGCCTTTACAGCAACGGCAGTCGCAACTTCCGGGTAAACCTCGCATTCCGTCATCTTTGGAATTATATATTCCTCGTGTATTCCCCTTCTTTCCGCAAACTCTGCTATTGTTTTTGCCGCCGTTACGCACATCTCGTCAGTTATCTTCCTTGCGCGAACTGTAAGAACCCCTCTGAACACCGCTGGAAATACAAGTGAGTTATTTATCTGGTTTGGAAAGTCGCTCCTGCCAGTACCGACTATTCTCGCCCCGGCCTCTTTCGCCTCCCACGGCCAGATTTCCGGAACAGGGTTTGCCTCTGCAAATACTATGGCATCATCATTCATCTCTTCTATCCACTCTTTCTTTATGACTCCCGGACCGGGCTTGCTTGCCGCAATAACAACATCCACTCCCTTCAACGCATCCTTTATGCCTCCAGTCCTCCCCTCTGCATTTGTTTCAAGGCAAAGCTGCCATTTGTAGGGATTGTCTTTTTTCTTGGCTTCAAGGTCTTTTCTTCCTTTGTGCAGGATTCCCCTGCTATCAACTACAAACATATTTCTGGTATCTGCTCCAGCGGCTTTTAAAAGTCTTACAGTAGCTATATTGGCCGCTCCAGCCCCAATTATCGCAATTTTTACCTCGGAAAGCCTTTTGCCCACTATTTTCAGAGCGTTGTAAAGACCGGCAAGGGACGCGGTGGCGGTTCCAAGCTGATCGTCATGCCATACGGGAATGTCGAGTTCATTCTGAAGTCTTTCAAGGATGTAGAAACACTTCGGTGTTGACAGGTCCTCGAGGTTTATCCCTCCAAAGGAGGGTGATATCAGCTTGACGGTTTCAATGATTTTGTCTGGATCCTGAGTGTCTATCATTACTGGAAACGCATCCACAGCACCGAGGTACTTGAAGAGCAGAGCTTTGCCTTCCATGACAGGGAGGGCTGCATGTGGACCGATATTTCCCAGACCCAGAGTTCTTGATCCGTCGCTCACAATTGCAATGGTATTCCACTTGCTCGTGTACTCGTAAACCTTATCAGGATCCTCTGCAATTTCACGGCACGGTTCGGCCACACCGGGGGTGTACCAGACGCTAAAATCGTCAAGTCCCCTGATCGCACATTTTGGGATAATTTCTATTTTCCCGGCGTAAAATCTGTGCCATTCCGGTGCGAGTTTTTCAGGAAGTTTTGCCTTTTCCAATTCGAACATGATTAAACCTTCGATAGTATTGGATATAAATCTTTCGGTTCAAATTTGTATTAAATTAGTACTAGAGAGAAAAATACAAAACACTGGTTGCGCAATTTAAACGGAATTTGTAAGCCGTCGAAGGCAAACCTTTTTAAAGCGGGGTGGTTTGGAAAATCCAATGCAAGAAAACTTTCCGGTTGTAGTAGTGGGGCTTGTAATTCTTTTCTAAAGTTAGCTTATGGGGTGGTTTTATGCGTGCCGCTGATGCGCTTGTTAAGGCTTTGGAGATGGAAGGTGTCGAGGTCGTGTTTGGCATACCGGGTGGTGCAATCCTTGAGGTTTACGATGCGATTTATGACTCTGGAATTCAGCACATAACAACAAGACACGAGCAGGGAGCAACTCATGCTGCGGACGGATATGCCAGGGCAAGTGGGAAAGTGGGGGTTGCATTTGCAACCTCGGGTCCGGGAGCGACAAATACCGTCACCGGTATAGCAACCGCTTATATGGACTCGTCTCCCATAGTTGTCTTTACCGGGCAGGTTCCAACAAGCATGATCGGAAACGATGCATTTCAGGAGGCGGATATTACCGGTATAACAATGCCCGTCACCAAACACAACTATCTCGTGACAGAGGCGGGGGACATGCTTAAAACAATCAAGGAGGCCTTTCACATCGCAGCGACAGGCAGGCCCGGACCCGTTCTTGTTGATCTTCCCAAGGATGTTACGCTGGCAGATGTTGAATTCAACTATCCGAAGAAGGTTTCCCTTCCGGGATACAAACCAAAGTTGGACGGGCATCCCAGGCAGATAAAAAGGGCGGCCGAGCTTATAATGGAGTCTGAAAGGCCGGTTATTCTGGCGGGAGGAGGGGTTATAATTTCAAACGCTTCAAAGGAGCTAACAGAGCTTGCAGAGACCATTCCCGCCTTTGTTGCAACAACACTGATGGGAAAGGGAGCAATACCTGAAACACATCCACTGAGTCTGGGTTTTGTCGGAATGCACGGGTCCAAGTATGCAAACTATGCAGTTCAGGAGAGTGACGTGTTAATAGCTGTTGGATGCAGGTTCAGCGACAGAACCACGGGAAATCTGGAAAGGTTTGCTCCTGACGCTAAAATAATCCACATTGATGTTGATCCGGCCGAAATTGGCAAGAACGTTGGAGTTGACGTGCCGATTGTTGGAGATGCAAGAAAGGTGCTGGCAAGGCTGAAAAAGCACATTCAGTACAAACAGAGAAAGCTTTGGGAAGACAGAATTAACAAATGGAGGAGAGAGCATCCACTGAAATACAGCAGAGATGGGTTCAAACCACAGTACGTTGTTGAGAGAGCATGTGAGATAATGCCCGATGCAATAGTAACCACGGAAGTCGGGCAGAACCAGATGTGGGCGGCCCAGTTTTTCAAGGTCAGGTATCCACGGCAGTTCATAACCAGTGGCGGACTGGGGACCATGGGTTTCGGCTTTCCGGCTGCAATGGGTGCGCAGGTCGCATTTCCGGATCGAACTGTGATAGATATCGCTGGAGATGGCAGCTTTTTCATGAACATTCAGGAGCTGGCGACGTGCGTTAAATATGAAATCCCTGTCAAGGTTCTGGTGCTGAACAACGGATATCTGGGAATGGTGAGGCAGTGGCAGGAGCTGTTTTACAAGGAGAGGTACTCGGCTACCTGCATTGGATGTGAGAAGACTGGATTTGAGGCAATAGCAAGAGGATTTGGAGCGGTGGGCATGACAATCGAGAGTCCGGGAGAAGTTGACGATGCACTCAAAGAGGCCAGAGAGATTGACGCTCCCGTTGTCATTGACTTCAGAGTTGACTACCAGGCCAACGTTTTCCCGATGGTCCCGCCCGGAGCGGCTCTGAATGAGATTATAGATATCGAGTGAGGTGATGCTGATGAAGCACACAATAGCGGTTTTGGTTGAAAACAAGCCGGGTGTTCTGGCAAGGGCAGCATCTCTCTTCAGAAGGAGGGGATTTAACATTGAAAGCCTTACCGTTGGTACAACGGAGAGAGAGGATATTTCAAGGATGACCATAGTCGTTGAGGGTGATAACAGGGTCGTTGAGCAGGTTATAAAGCAGCTTAACAAGCTTATTGAAACGATAAAGGTCAGCGAAATTTCTGAAGGTTCGGTGGAGAGGGAGCTGTGCCTGATAAGAGTGCATGCACCACCCGAAAAGAGAGGGGAGATCGTTGAGCTTACGAACATATTCAGAGCGAGAATTGTGGACGTTTCGAGGGACAGCTTTATAATAGAGGTAACAGGCGATGGGGATAAGATCACGGCTTTTATAGATCTGATGAGGCAGTACGGAATAAAGGAGCTTGCAAGAACCGGAAAGGTTGCAATGGTGAGGGGAAACAAAAGGTAGCGGGAATGTAATTTCAAAATTGTAATAATGAGAAAATCTTAAATATTGTAGTGTTCATTATTATGATAGGTGGTAGTGATGGTAAAAATCGTTCACGCTCAAACAGTGCTGCCAGAAAACGTTCTGGAGGAGCTTAAAAGAAAAACTGGGGAAAATGCAACAAAAGACGCAATCGCCAAGGCTGTAGAGCATTACCTAATGTGCCCGTATACTCATGAGGAACCGCTCGAGAAGAGACTTGAAGAAGTGATGAAGAAAAAGAGGAAAGTCTGAGTATTTTTTAATTTTTGGTGTTTTGATGTCTGATAAAAGTGATTCAGATAAGATTGTAAGGGCAGCGGAGGCGTTATACGAGATTTTCGAGAAAATCATTGAAAATCATGAGGATATTTTGAATGCCCTCGAAAAACTCCTCGTTCTGGAGAGAAAGGGCGTCCTTGATGAGATAGTAAAACTCTCCGAGCTGAAGGTTCCGATATCGGCTGAAGAAGTGGGTGAAGTCGCTGAAAAACTTGAAACGCTGGTGAACCTGCTTTTGTCAGTGGATGAAAGGGTCCTGAAGGTAATAAAGCGCTTGATAGATGCCTTCGAAGAGTCGATGATCTACGAACCCATGGGGATAATGGATGCAATGAAGGTTGTAAGAGATCCGGACGTTCAGAAAGCCATAGGCTTTGCCTTAACTCTGGCCAAAAATTTTGGGAAAAGAATTTAATCTCTCATACTTTCTGCAGCATTAAACACTTCGAGTCTGATGCGCCTGTAAGCCTCATCAAGAGTTTTCAGGATGTTTTCCCGCCCGATCATTTCGGCGATATCAAAAGCGCCCAGAGCAGAGTTGGTTGCCAGTTTGTAAACTTCGTTAACGGTTTCTCTGTCGGCTATACCATCTTCAACGATTTTAAAAGCTTCATTAACAATCGCAGCAATCAGGGGCATAATATCCCCCGGCTCTGCGGGAGGTATGTCTGCTTTACCATTTTTCCACCTGTAAAATCCCTCTCCAGCCTTTTTTCCCAGCTTACCCCATTCGAGCATTTTTCTAAGGAAAAAGTTCATTCCCTTCGGACCTGCAAATTTACGTCCGTAAGCTTCGCTGAAGCTTTCCAGGACGTCTAACACCACATCAAGCCCTATGAGGTCAATTGTTTCAAAGAAGCCGAGGGGATTGCCGAGATTCTTAATCGCAGCATCGATTTCTTCGGGTGTGTTGTAAAAAAGACAGTAACCTGCCGCCGCTCCTGCCGCACCGAGGATTCTGTTGAGAACATGCCCTCTGCACTCTTTCCTGAGTACAACTGGCCTCTTTCCTATGCTTCTGGCAAGCTCCACGGCCCTTTCTATCGTCTCCTCTGATGCAAGTTCTCCTCCTACTTCAACAAGAGGCATGAGTATGGGAGGATTTGAAAAGTGGAAAAGTGTAAGTCTCTCAGGATTCTTTAGATGCAGGGCGATTTCAGAGGGTTTGAAGCTGGAGGTGTTTGTAGCCAGATGGCAGTCAACGATGTTCTCAAGATTTTTAAACAGCCTGATCTTAACATCAAGCCTCTCATTGACCGATTCGATAACGAATTCGCTCCCACCGATCTTTTCTATAGATGTTGTGTACCTGATCTTTGAGACTATTTCCTCTCTTTTTCTAAGTCCTGCCCGTTCCAGCTCCTCAATACACTCCACCATGTGTCTTTTCCTTGCTTTCTCCAGAGCCTCCTCGCTTGTATCCACAAGAACAACGTCGTAGTCGGCATTGGCAAAAAGCGCAGCAATCGCTGCTCCCATAGTCCCTGCTCCAATAACTGAGATCTTTTCCATGTCCCAACTCCCCGAACTTTAACGCCTTTTCCTAATACTCCCTGATAATGTCTACGAAGCCGAGTTTCATGTCGAACTGGAAGTATAGCGCTGTGATAAAATCTCCAATCTCAACTTTGTGAACAGGGTCAACAACTGAGGGAGAGTCATAGGTTATGTTTCCGGGTCCTGTAAAAATAACCCTCTCCCCATTTGGATCCGTGTGGAAGTCGATTTCAGCATACCATTTAACCAGCTGTGTAACACCGCCTCTGCCCCTCACATCGGGCAGATGTCTTACAGAGTAGAGGTAGGTCGGTTTCGGAAATACGAAATCTATCATTCCTCCAAGAGCCCTCATGTTTGGCTTCATCACGAATGTTACGAGCCTCTTTCCAGTCGGCCTCTCCAGATAACCCATAACAACGTCATACTCCTTCACCAAACCAATTTTGGCAAGCTTTTTCGGTGCTCCTGCAAGCTCTCTTCCTGCTGCAAGAGCGGCATCGTTCGTAACGTAGATGTAGGGTATGTAGTATCCCATATCTCCCTGCTCATCCTCCACCTGTATAACTGTGAGATACTCGTGGTACTCCCCCACAGTGCTGAAAGAGTAGTGTGATATCCAGATTCCACCCTGTGGAGGATTGCTGAACGGTTTCAACCCCTCTGGCAGCAAGTCGTCGATATCACCATTCACAGTAAAAAACCCGACAATCGCATCACAGTTCCTGTATTCTATTCCCCTTTCCTCATCCACCTCGTAGAGAGGCGAATCAAACGGAATACTCTTCAACATGTTCCATCACCCCATATCAAAAAGTCTTGTAATGTGCCCGACATCATAAAATTCCTTCTCGTAGTTTTCAGCAACGTCTTCCGCAGCTTCCAGACTAAGAACTTCAACTGTTCCATCCTCTATGAGCATGCTTCTTGCATCTCTGAACAGTTTTTCTATAATAAACTCTTTGTTCAAGCCGTATGCACCAAAAATCTGCACGGCGTCGTGTGCAACCTCGTACGCTATTTTCTTGGCGTAAATCTGAGCCGCCCTTGCGTGTCTTGGTGAGGCATCGGCAGTCTGATGGTCTATTATCCTCCTGTGCGTATACTCCGTGACCTTTCTGACGTAGTATCGGGCAGTTTCGACCTTCTCAAACATCTCGTACAGCTTCAGCTTAACGTTCTTGTGTTTGATTATGGGTACACCACCCTGAACTCTCTGTCTGGCATAGTTCAAAGCCTCTTCAAAGCACGCTCTGGCCAGTCCAACTGCAAACGCTCCCATTCCACAGCTCGTCAAACAGAGAAGCTGGTCATAAAAAATTCCGTAAAAGAACCCCGGAGCAACCACGACATAATGCTCGGGTATCCTCACGTTGTCGAAGAAGAGCTCGCCCTGTGGATCATCCCTCATCCCGAGCATATCAACGGGTTTCCCCTTTCTCACACCCTCGGCGTCGAGGGGAACTATGCAGAAAAGCCCATCCCCGAGCATTTTCGACCCTTTAACCTGAGCATGCAGTCCACAGTGGGTCGCAACGGGAGCGGAGGACACCCACGCAGACTTCTGACCTGTTATCACCCATTCGTCCCCGTCTTTCTCAGCCACAACATTGCCCTTGCCGAATTTAATCGTGAGCTCCGGATCTTCTCGCAGGGATATCAGGTAGTCGCTCCCGTGTTCCGGTTCGGTCACTCCCCAGCAACCGTGAAACTTTCCATCTTCATCCTCTATCCAGGGTCTGACCAGATCTTCGTAGATCTCGGGAGTGCCATAGAGCGCAGCACAGACGAAAGGTATCATATCCACACCCAGCCCCGTTGCAAATCCCAGACTGCCCCAGGCAAGCTCTTCAAAAATGATATAACGCTGCAATGGTGTCAGACCCAGCCCCCCCTTGCCTTCCGGCAGGTAGCTTCGGTGGTAGCCGAGTTTTTTCATCTGTTTCATAACCTTAAAATATGGTGAGTCAGGCTTAATCCTCTCGTCCGGCGGCATTCTGTCGAGTTCCAGTGATGCGGGCCTTATCACCTCCTCGGCGAATCTGTGAACCTCCTCTCTGAGCATCCTGTCTTCTTCGCTCAGCTCGTCCAGGTCCAAGAATTTGGCCATACACTTAACCCTCAATCGGGATTGAAGCCATAAGATCGGTGAACTTCTTCACAGTGGCCATGTTTCTCATCATGTATGCCATATCTCCCTGAAGCTTGAGCTTTCCGCTCACGACGAGAGAGATCGCATCCGATTTGCCTTTAACGAGCAGTTTGAAAACTGCATAGGGACCGATGAGCTTGAATTTCGAATCTTCATGTTCTCCCGGCGCTGCAACTTCAATGTTTCTCAGCTCACCGTGCCAGAAATCCATCCAGAGATTCAGTGTTGCCCCCTCAACAAGGATGTCGTCTGTGATTTTCTTTGCAGCCTCCTCAACATCTACGCTTTCAAGATCGTCATCGATGGAAATCCCCAGAGACTGTAAGAACTTCTCTGTAGGCGTTCCTCTGAACTTCTCCCTCCTGTCCTTTGGAATGCTGTTGAGCATTCCCAGAAAGCCCTTCAGGATTTTCGGATTCTGGAAGTCCTTCAAAGCCTCCTCATCCAGCTCCACCACACATAGGTAGTCTCCCTCCCAGTTAGCTGCCACCCTTCTGTACTCCTCATCGGCATTTACCTTTCTGTACAGCTCATCCATCCACTCTTTCGAAGGAAATACAACTGGCATATGTTTTGGTTTGCAGAGGTATATTTTAGTTTTTTGAAATTACAATAATTTATAGTTGTCGTTTTATCACATGCAACTTAAACCATAAATAATGATTGCTTTAATAGGGAGTTGAAACCGAACGCACCGCCAGAGTGTCCCCTTTACGGTCATGTAATGCAAAAAACGATCATTATTATGATGGGAAAAGTTAAAATACATTGTACAACATAACAAATTTCAGGTGATTGTGGGTGCAGAAACTCAAGACGGCAGATGTTCCCACAGGAATTGTTCTTCTCGATAGAAGACTTGACGGCGGATTACCGGCTGGAAGCTTTGTTTGTGTCTACGCCGACCCCGTTTCGATGCCGGAAACGTTTCTTTACCAGTTCGCCACGGTTATGAGGAGCTACTACTTCACGACCAATCGACCGGCAAAATTCGTAAAAAGGGATGTGGAGAAGCTTCACCTCGATACCGAGCAGATAATTTTTGTGGATATCTATTCTCAGTACTATCTTAATGAATACGGACAGTTCATCGTTGAGGATAAGTACAGAGACAAGGAAATATTCGATTTTGTTGACGAGCAGCTCTCAAAAATTGTGGAGGAAAACAGCAGTGAGTACAACATAATAGTTGATTCTCTCTCATTCTTCCTGAACCTGTCTGTCGACTGGGGTTTAAAGGACTGGTTCCTCAACAAACTTTACACGATATCAAAGGAGAAGGGTGTAGTTGTTTACGGCTACCTGCTGAAAAACGTGCATCCAGCAAGCGTGGTGAACAAAGTACTCGACCTCTCAGACGTCGTGTTTGACATCGAGTCTGAGAGAGTTGGAGAAAGGATCGTGAACAAGTTTGCGGTGCCAAAACTCAGAGGCAAGCAGCCATTAACCGAGTACTTCAGGTTCTATGTGGAGGAAGGTATACAGGTTGACACTTCAAGAGATATAGCCTAGCAGTACTGAATGGAGGAGGATAAGAACAGACAGGGCCAAAAGGGTGAGATCGCTCCTGCCGGGTTTTCTTGTAACTCCCGATGCAGCATAGTTGAATCCCTTTGAGTAAAGGGATTCTGATATGCTGATGGCCCTTAAAATTGCGGTTGAAATAAAGGCCTTGAGCAGCCTGTAGTATCCGAAAAAACCTCTCTGTTCATGGATCTCCCACACATTCCTGAAATCGGAAACCAGCAGTGGAATCATAGACACCGCCAGATATATGATGCTGACAAATTTTTTTGGAAATTTGAAATACAGCAGTGCACCTCCAATTTCGCTGAGGTTTGCAGCATAAATCAGGCTTCCTGCAGATATCAGTGCAATGAAGGCCAGAAAGCTGAGAAGTACATGATAGCCGAACAGAACGGAGGACAGGGCAAACAGGATCAGAAATGGTATAAACGCCTTTAGAAGTCTGAAAGACCTGCCTTTTGTGTAGATGGAGGACAGTACAATCGTAAAGATTGATGTTTCGGGAGCCATTGAGGAAATGTAAACGGACATGGAAAGGATTATTGCTGAAATCAGGCAAATTCGCCCTTCTCCATCCCCCCCCTTCAATCCCTCTTTAAGAGAATCCAGTATCATAGCTCTATCCTTCTGTCGCAGTATCCGGCCAGCTCTTCATCGTGGGTGGCTATAACTGCACTTTTTCCGTGCTTTTTAAGCAGGTAAATCAGCTTCCTCCTGAAGTTGACGTCCTGTCCTGCGCTGGGCTCGTCAAGAAGGAGGATCGGATGCTTAAACGCCTTTGCAATTGCCACCCTTCTCATCTGTCCGCTGCTGAGAGACTGAGGATGTCTTTTCAATATGCTTTCCAGCTCAAAATCACGGATGATTTCCATACTGCCAACTTCCTCCTCAACCGTGCTCTCGGTTAGGTGGTAGGGCGGGTGCTGGAGGGCAATGCCAAATTTCATTTTTCTTTTTCTCATATCTCTCGCAATCCTTTTCAGCATGGTTGTTTTTCCCGAGCCGTTTTCACCGGTCAGTGCGATAACTTCTCCCTGCCTCAGGTTTATCTCACCCTCGTATACTGTATCTCCAATTTCAACCTCGGGAATTTCGATCACCTTAACCTCCATGCCTAGATCGACACTTCTATCAAAGTACCTCTCGAATTCGATCCTGTGCTCGGAGACTATGTGGCGAAAGTTCCTGATGATTCTGATCACCTTCAGGGCGTTTTTTCGGCTTATATTTGCAAAGGGCTCATCAAATATCAGAAATTTCGCATTCGAAGCTATCGCTGCCGCTATCTCGACCAGTTGAAGCTCTCCCGTCGAGATCTCAAACGTATTCTTTCCGATCAAATTGCCGATGCCCAGCTCTTCACAGATCTGCTCCGCTTCCGATCTTGCCTCATAGGCTTTCACACCCTGCTGGATTAGTGGGAATGCAACCTCGTCAAGGATATCGAGGCACGTAATCGCCTCCTCCGGATTCTGCCTTAAAAGATAAACACTCTTTGGATTCGGTTTCTCTCCAAAAACTCTAACCCTACCCTCAAGCATTCCACCGTAAAATTCTGGTATCAGGCCGTTAGACATTCTTAACACGGTGCTTTTACCAGATCCCGTTTTGCCCTTAATGAACTCACCACCCTCGAACCTTTCCCTGAAATCCTTCAACCCCAGTTTTCCGTTTGGATACGTGTAGGATCTGACGCTGAACTCAATCAAGTTCAATCCCTCTTTCTATCAGCATTCTGTAAACGTACCGATAAACCAGTACTGCCAGAAGGTGGTCGACAAAGAAGTCCTGAGGTATGAAAATCAGAACCGTTGCGGTGAAGATCACCAGCAACGGGTCAGCAAAACTCAGTCCGAATGTCTTTAATGCACTTTCAGCCCATCCAAGCATCCTGGAATCGCCCAACGCAAAATTGTAGAAAACGATGAACCCTAGCACGTAGGTCGGGATAACAGCCACGAGGGTCAGAAGCCACAGGAGAAGAACCTCCTTTCTGTCTCCCTTTTTCCATATCATTTTTCTGAAGAATCCAGCGAGGAAGGCAGACAGGATAAAGCCGTAGATGAATCCCGCCGTAGGGCCAAAAAGTACACCAAGGCCTCCTCCGCCTGCAGCAAAGGGAAGTGCGAGAGCTATCAGGGCAATGTATATCAGCATCGCAAGAACTCCGTACTGCGGTCCGAGGAGAAAACCGGAGAGCATCACCCCAAAATTCTGCATTGTGTAGGGCACCGGTCCAATTTTGAAATTGAGCTGGGCGCTGATTGCGGTAATAACCGCCATGGCGACAGCGAGCATGACTTTTCTAGTATTGTAAACCATGAATTAAAATAGGTTTACGAAATTTAAAGATTTTGTTCACGGACAGATGCTTTCCAGCCACTCAGATTCAAGCTGGTTCAGTGTTTTTCTGGGCTCTGAGAGCATCTTCAATGTCTTTATGACCCGGTTCATCAGTTATCGTATTTATGGACTCCCAGCCGTACTTCTCTACCAGAAATGCCATAAAAGAGCCTTCTTGGTATGCCGGCTCCGGGTTTTCGTACCATCTCTCATCTGGAATGTGGATCAGATTCCCATTCAAACATGCCTCTGCGACTCTGGAGTCGTCCTTTTGAAGTGCAATGTAAACGGTCAACCCCTCATTCAGCCACTTTGGAATCCCATCCCTGACGGTGTTGGATACGACATAATGTGTGTGGATAAAGATTTGACAGATCTGTTCTGGATTTTTATCCGGACTCAGGATGATGCAATTTTATTCCATCAGCTAAGATCTAAAGCAGGTATTTTCGTTCAAACATGAATATAATATCTCTATGTGAGAATATAAATTTTGCACAGCCTTGCCTCCAGAAACATTCATGTCACCAAGATTTTTAAATCCGGCAACAAACCACAAGCCATGAAAGTTGCAGCAATAAAGAATCATCCTGCGGAAGGTCTTGGCTATATCGAGACCGTTTTTGAAAAGAGGGGAGTGGAATACTACTATGTTGAAGCTTACGAAAATGCATCCATTGATGAATTCGATGCTCTGGTTATTCTGGGTGGACCGATGGGTGTTTACGAGGCCGATAAGTACCCTTTTTTGAAGTGGGAAATGGAACTGATAAGAAAAATATACAGTGAGAAACCGATTTTTGGTATCTGTCTGGGTGCCCAGCTCATTGCGGCGGCACTGGGTGGGAGAGTGTATCCTCACATCAGGGAAGTGGGCTGGAAAAAGGTAAGGAAGGTTAGCAGTGCCGTCCCGTTTCCCGAGGAGATTGAGGTGTTTCAGTGGCATGGTGATACTTTTGATTTGCCGGAAGGGGCTGAACTGATCTACGAGGGAGACGAGGTTACGAATCAGGGATTTATTGCAGGAAAAGCCCTGGCAATTCAGTTTCATGTTGAGATGACCCTCGATCTGATTGAGAAGTGGCTGTCGGATTCCAGATCCCTAAGTGATGACGAGAAGAAGAGGATCATGGAAGAAAGCCGTGAAAAAATTTCAGAACATCAGGAACTGTGCAGAAAGTTCGTTGACTTTTTCCTCAGCATGTGATCAGCTTTCTCTGCGTTCAAGATTTTTCAGCTTCTCGTACAGCAGTGGGAGGAACAGTCCAACATCCGTCACAACTCCGATGGCTTGATGCGTTCCCCTGTCCATGAGCTTTGTCACAGTTGATGGATTCATGTCCACACAGATCGTTTTAACATTGGACGGCAAAAGATTACCCACCGCTATGCTGTGGAGCATCGTTGCCAGCATTATTACCATGTCTACACCTCTCAGGGCCTTTTTCATTTCCTTTTTTGCCACCATCACGTCTGTTATGACCTCAGGCAGCGGGCCATCATCCCTTATTGATCCTGCAAGAATGAAGGGGACGTTGTTCTTTATGCACTCGTACATTATGCCGTCTTTGATTATTCCTTTCTCAACGGCTTTTCTAATCCCCCCAGCCGCTATGATCTTGCTGATAGTGTAAAGATGATGTCTGTTCCCTCCGGCCACAGGCCTGCCCTTGCATATATCCATCCCAAGTGAAGTACCGAAAATTGAGATCTCTATGTCGTGCACGGCCAGAGCGTTTCCGGAGAGGAGAAGGTTGACGTATCCCTCCCTTATCAAAGCTGCCAGAGCGTTTCTTGCGGAGGTGTGGTCGACCGCAGGTCCAGCAACAACGGCAATTCTGCCACCATTTAGCTTCAGTTGATAAATTTCTCCGGCTATTGCCTCTATGATCCTCTCGGTTGGTCTTTCAGATGAAACCTTTCCTCCCATGAACTCGAAGTAGGTTGATTTTCTCGGCCTTTCAGGTAAAACGACTCTAACTCCCCTCTCCCCCACAACGATGAGGTCCCCCTCAACAACCTCATCAATTGCAACGCAGTAAGCTTTTCCGTCCCTTATGGCAATTACCCTGTCCATGCTGATATCCTCAACCTCCAGCCACTCACCATTGTATCTCACGAATGTCGGGTGGTTTGTTGTAACGTAAAATCCTTCGGGCAGAACTTTGTTGGCTGGAGCCCTCGCAAGCTCCACATCTTCAACTTCCACTATTCTGGCCCCTATTTTGTGAAGCTCTTTCAGTATCTCATCCAAATGCTTGTCGTCTTTCCCGAACACTATCATCCTTGCATAGCTGTGATCGTGTTTTTTCTTTCCAATTCTAAACTCGAGAATCTCGAACTCACCCTCCAGATCCAGTATCACATCAAGTGCCTTTGGAAAGATCATCGAGTCTATCAGATGTCCTTCAAATTCAAGTTCCTTGGCCTTCATTAAACATCACCCCATTTCGAAAGATAATTCCTGCTTTCAAGTATGGCACTTTCCTCTCTTGTCTCTATGGTTAAAAAACCTGTGTATTCATCAAGTCTGAACTTCCCGAGATCGACAGTACCCCTTCCGAGGGCAAGATGCTGATCCTGTTTGCCATCGTTGTCATGCAGATGCATGTTAAGAACTCTATCAAAGTTTTCCATGAAAAAGGGATTCTCCTGAATGTTGTAGTGTCCAACATCGATGGTCAGCCCCATATCGGTCGACTCCAGAATGTCGTTCAGAGCCCTCTCCAAACCGTCTTCAATCATTATTGTGTTCTCAAGTGCTAGCTGCACCGGGCACGACTTCACAAAGGGTTTCAGCTCATCCATCAGGACCTTTTCATTGTGCCTGTCGAAGAGTGATCTGTCGAAGAAAAAATTTCCATTGTTTATGAATCCCGGATTCCAGCCGATATGGAATGTCACAACTTCCGCCCCGCACTTATCTGCAAAGTAGCAAACCTTTCTCATCTCCTGGTAGCTTGCCTTCCTCATATCGTCGCTTAAAGAGATGAAGTTTGTGCTTGTTGCCGGGGCATGGATCAGTAAGTCGAGGTCGTAACTCCACTTCAGCTCTATAACCTCTGCATAGCTGAAATTTTTGAGCACATAATACGGATGATCCATCAGAATTTCCACATGTGTGAAGCCATTGTTTGCGGCAAACTCGAAGGCTTCTTTGGGCTTATGTCTAACGTCAGGTTGCATTCCAAGCCTGGGGGATATCACGGTTCCACCATCGTTCCTATACCCTCTTTCGTGAACAGCTCAATTAAAATTGAATGGGGCTTGGAGCCATCGATGATGTGGGCTCTTTCAACGCCGTTTTTCAGGGCTTTGATGACAGCCTCGCACTTTGGAATCATCCCGGCCTTCAGAATTCCAGTGGAAATCATCCTCTCCAGATCCTCAAGCCTGACTCTTGAGATAAGTGAACTGCGATCTTCCGGATTTTTTAGAATTCCAGGTACATCTGTCAGCATTATCAGCTTTTTGGCCTTCAGAGAAGCTGCGATATCCCCCGCAACCACGTCAGCATTTAGGTTGTAGGTGTTGCCAGCGAGGTCGGTGGCAACGGGGGATATAACTGGGATAAAACCGTTGTCGAGAAGAATACGAATGATCTCGGGGTTGACGTACTCCGTCTCACCGACAAACCCGAGGTCTATGATCACCTCATTCTCTCCCTTTCTCATTCGCATTTCCTTCTTTTTAGCCACGACCAGCAGCCCGTCCTTGCCGCTGAGTCCAACAGCCTTCCCGCCGTTTCTTATGAACATCGTCACTATTTTTGAGTTTACCTTTCCGTCCAGAACCATCTCGACAACTTCCATCGTGTCCCTATCCGTGACTCTCAAACCCTCAATGAACTTGGGCTTAAGACCCAGTTTTTCCATCTTTTCTGAGATTTCGGGACCACCGCCATGAATCACCACGGGTCTGATCCCGACAAAGTAGAGAAGAATGATATCCTTAATTGTTTCTTCGAGAACAGAATCGTTGACCATCGCATGTCCTCCAATTTTGATGACCATCGTGGCACCGTGAAAATCCTTTATGTAGGGAAGAGCCTCAATCAGCAGCTCGACATTTTTCATGCCAATTCGTAAAAGGTGAGGTACTTAAGGATTGTTGCATTTGATGAATGTTCAGGCTCCAAGGCTGAATATGGCCTCCCAGATTCTGTCCTCTATTTTTATCCCTTCCTCCTCTTCGTAGGTGTCTATTGCAGCGGTTACAGCCAGAATCTCCTCTTCTGTAAAGTCATTTTCCATGAATATTTCGTCAAGCTTTGCTTTTATTGGTCTGAACACACTCATGTACTCTTTTACCCTTTCAGCTATGTTCCTCTCCTCAACGAACTTTGTATGGATGTTTCCCTTTACAAATTCTTCATCGTTCATCACCGCCATGTGGAACGGGATGTTTGTCTCAACACCTTCGATGACGTACTCGTAAAGGGCTCTCCTCATTCTCGCAATAGCCTCTTTCCTCGTCTCGCCGTAGGCAATCAGTTTTGAGATCATACTGTCGTACTCCTCAGGAATGCGGTAACCCATGTGTATTCCGCTGTCGACCCTGACCCCTATCCCTCCGGGGCTTCTGTAGTGGATTATCCTCCCGCTTCTTGGATAGAAGTTCACAGGATCTTCCGCGTTAATTCTGCACTCTATGGCATGTCCTCTGAGCTGCACATCCTCCTGATCGTGATGAAGGGGTTCATCATCTGCAATCAAGATCTGATACTTCACTATATCGATACCAGTAACTATCTCGGTTATGGTGTGTTCCACCTGGAGCCTTGAATTGATTTCAAGAAAGTAAAATTCTCCGTTCTCATACAGGAATTCGAACGTTCCGGCGTTCGTGTAGCCAATATACTTGGCACCCTTTACGGCAAGGTCCCCCATTTTCTCCCTGAGGGCATCATTCAACGCAGGTGAGGGGGCTTCCTCGATAAGCTTCTGGTGCCTCCTCTGAATGCTGCACTCCCTCTCGCCCAGATGTATGATATTCCCTTTCTTGTCTCCAAGTATCTGCACTTCAATATGCCTGGGCTTCGCAAGATACTTCTCCAGATAGATTGTCGGATCTCTGAAGTAGCTCTCCCCGAGTTTCTGTGATTTTTTGAACGCATCCTCTAACTCCTGAGGGCCGCTCACAACCACGATTCCTATCCCGCCCCCACCACCAGATGCTTTGACCGCCACAGGGTAGCCAATTTTCTCAGCCCAGTCAAATGCCTCATCGACACCTTCCAGTTTTGGGGAACCGGGTATAACCGGCACTCCAGCCTTCTCCATCATTGCTCTTGATCTGACCTTAGAACCGGCAATTCTGAGTATTTCCGGCGACGGTCCTATGAAGACGAAACCCTCCTCCTCACATCTTTCGGCAAACTCGGCGTTTTCTGCAAGAAACCCGTAACCCGGGTGAATGGCGTCGACCTCAGCTTTATCTGCCACCTCAAGGATTTTGTCAATGTTGAGGTAGCTATCTTTCGGACTGGCCTTTCCAATGTAATATGCCTCGTCCGCATACACACGGTGAAAGGCCCTTTTGTCAGCCGAACTGTAGATGGCAACGCTTTCGATTCCAAGTTCTCTGCAGGCCCTCATCACCCTTACCGCAATTTCGCCTCTGTTTGCCACTAGAATCTTGCTGAACATCCAGTTTTATGACTAGAACGCTGGATTTAAAAATCTTTTTTCAAATAGACGCATCAAAATACATAATTGAGAAATAGGACGGTTAAAAATACGTATTGAGTTTGTACCTCATCCCGAAGATTTTATTTTTAATTTAAAATAATTGAATTGTCCACCGAAAACAATTTACAGCGGTTGCGATTTGTGGACATGATGAAAGAGGTTAAGGTGTTTGACACCACCCTGAGAGATGGAGAGCAAATGCCCGGAGTCTCCCTGCCCCTGAATTACAAGGTGAGGATTGCAAAGCAGCTTGACAAACTTGGAGTTGATGTGATAGAGGCAGGTTTCCCTTCAGCCTCCAAGGGCGAGTTTGAAGCTGTTAAAGAAATCAGTTCACTTAATTTGAATGCTGCGGTTTGTGGTCTGGCCAGAATTGTTAAGGAAGATATTGATGCTGCTCTTGACGCTGATGTTGATATGGTTCACATCTTTGTTCCAACATCAAAAATACAGATTGAGCATACTGTCAAAATGAGCAGGGAAGAAATTATCGACAAATCTGTGGAATGCGTTGACTACATAAAGTCACATGGGGCCAAATGCATGTTTTCAGCGATGGATGCGACAAGAACAGAGATTGATTATCTAATGCGAATTTTCAAAGCCGTTGAAGAAGCAAAAACGGATATCGTAAATGTTCCGGATACGGTTGGGGTTGCAACGCCGTTCAAGTTTTATGATTTAATCAGGCAGTTGAGAGAGCATCTGACCGTACCAATAGATGTTCACTGCCACAACGACTTTGGACTGGCTGTTGCAAACACCTACGCTGCCGTTTTGGCTGGGGCAAATGAGGTTCAGGTAACGGTGAATGGGATAGGTGAGAGGGCTGGAAATGCCGATCTGGCTCAGGTTGTTATGATTCTTCACTCAATAGAGAAGATTAAAACCAGCATAAAAACGGAATACCTTTTCGAGACATCAAAGCTTGTTGAGAGGTTAACCGGTATAAAGATGCCGCCAAACACACCCATTGTTGGGGAAAATGCATTCAGTCATGAAAGTGGGATCCATGCACACGGTGTACTTAAAGAGTTTTCAACCTTCGAGCCAGGTGTTGTGACTCCTGAAATGGTCGGACACAAGAGAAGAATAGTTATAGGGAAGCATGCCGGAAGGCACCAGATAAAGAAGATTCTGGAGGATGCCGGATACGTTGTGGATGAGGAGAAGCTAAATCAAATCTTTGAGAAAGTGAAGGAAATAGGGGATAGGGGAAAGAGAGTCACGGATCTCGATCTTTTTGCCATTGCCGAAGTAATTCTGGGCGAGTTGAAGAGAGAAGAGAGAGCGATAAATGTGGAAGAGGTGACGGTTCTCACCGGCAACAAAATAACTCCAACTGCGGTTCTGAATGCAGAGGTATTTGGTGAGAAAAAGGTTACATCCGCAATAGGTGTTGGACCTGTGGATGCATCTCTGAAGGCTGTAACTGGATTGGTTGGGGAGAGTATAAGGATAACGGAGTTCAGGATGGATGCAATAACAGGTGGGAGTGATGCACTGGCGGAAGTGTATGTAACCGTTGAGGATGAAGAGGGCCACTCCTTCACAGCCAGAGGGGCGGCACAGGACATAGTGATGGCATCCATAAATGCGGTTATCAATGCAGTTAACTATCTCCTCAGAATGAAGAAAAAATAGTATAAACATACCCGCAGGAATGTAATCGTGCACGTGATTGTTGGAAGCGGTAGAAAGGCAGAGAGGCTGGCTTCCAGGCTGGCGAATTCTTTGATTATTGATAGAAATCCTGAAAGCGCAGAAGCTCTGAGGAAGAAGGGATTCAGGGTTCTCAATGCGGATGCATCTCGCATTGAAGTTCTTTCAGTGTTCTGGCAGTCCAGGCTAATACTGGTGGATGATGACAATTTCAATTTGAAGGTCGCAAAGGTTGCGAAAACTCTTGGTTTTGAGGATGTGATCGCAATTCCTGAGGATGAAAGTGCCTGCAGCCTTTACGAGAAAGAAGGTATTGAAAAAATCTGTGTGTCAATAGACGCCGCCCTTCTCACGCTCTTTGGAAGAAAGAGGTATCTGGAAACACCGGTTTCCGCGGAATTTGAGGGAACGAGTCTTAAAGACTTTGATCCTGGCGAAGACTGCACCGTGGTTTCCGTATTCAGGGAGGGAAAGATACTCCACCCATACCCCGAGCTTACCCTTCAAAGGGGGGACGTGCTTGGGATAGTCTGTGGAAAGGAAGTTAGAATTTCAAAAAATCCCTTTGACAACATCCTCGTTTTGGGTAGAGAGGAAGATATTGCAAGAGAGGCAAAAATGCTATCTGAAAAGTTCTCGGCAAATATAATCTTTTTCGAAAAGAGTGGAGATGCATATGCCTGCAGTCTTGACGGCAGCTCAGATAAAATTGAGCTTGGTGAAGCGCTGGAGATGCTGAGAAAGGACGATGAGCTCGATCTTATCATCACCTCTTTAAGCAAAAAGGATGAGGAAGGTTTGGCCGGTCTTGTGAGTAAGTTTCCAACTTTAATTGCCACTGGAAAGGAGAATTACAGAAATATTCTCGGGATAGTCAACTCGTTCAGTCCGGACAGGATAATAAGTATGGCAACTGCCTTTTCAAGATACTTTGGCAAGGTCAAGGTCTTACTGCTGGAAGAGGAGCAGTTAAAGCATTTTTCCAAATTCACAGAGAGCGGGCTGGTAGTTGAGGTCTCGAGGGGAAACCCGATGGTTGATACCATAAGGGAGTTCAAAAAAGGATATGATCTCGTGATTCTGTCGCTGAGGAACGATGCAGGAAACATTGACCGTGAAATACTCTGGAGGATCATGCTGGACAGGACCGCATCGGTTCTGGTGGTAGATTGATAGGACAGTTTACCACAATAGCCCTAATATCTTTGATAGCATTCGTGGCACCATTAATTGCTGAAAGAATCAGAATTCCTGCTGTTGTATTTGAAATAATCCTCGGAGCACTTTTCGGTGTCAGTTTTCTTAACGTCATTCAGCAATCGGAGTGGCTTTCGTTTCTCTCCCTTTTTGGACTCATTTTTCTCATGTTTCTCGCCGGTCTTGAGATAGATTTTGACGTTATTGCCAGAGGAAGAAGTATAGCAGCCGTTGCCGCATTCTTCACGATCTCCCTTCTTCTTGCAGTTGTGTCATCCATATTTCTCAATCTCGATCTGTTCTATGCCATAATTCTGACAAACGTGGCAGTGGGGGTTGTCGTTTCTTCCCTTAGAGAGATTGGGGCTGAAAAAGAAGCCTTCGGACAGATAAACATTGCCACAGCTTTCGTCACGGACTTTTCAACGATGTTTCTGCTCTCTCTCTACTTTCTATCCGGTTTTTCTCAGATCATCTTTGCATTTCTGATTATTGTTGCGTTTTTGGCAGCGTACAGATTTGGAAGATTGGTAATCTGGTATTTTCCGAATTTTGTTGCACGGTGGTTCACGAATGAGCCCTCAGAAATTGGTGTGAGGGGGAGTCTGGCGATTATGATCCTCTTTGTCGGGTTGAGCTACCTTCTCGGTGTTGAGGCAATTCTCGGAGCCTTTCTTGCAGGCGTTTTGCTGTCGCTTACTTTCAGGGGAGGTAAAAAGCTGTATGAGAAACTATACGGTATGGGATACGGATTCTTCATTCCCATCTTTTTCATCAAAACCGGAGCCGAGATAGATGTGGTTGCAGGACTGGAGATGCTCAGGATGATCGTAATGCTTCTGATAATTTCCTACGTCATCAAGGCCGTCCCGTCTCTTATATTTTCAAAGGAGTTCGGAATCAGAAATGCTGTGTCGATGGGATTTTTGCAATCAACAAAGCTGAGCCTGACGATCGCTGGTGTGGCAATTGCCCTTTCTGCGGGAGTGATAAGTGAGATTGAATCATCAGCTCTTGTAACGTTTACAGTGATCTCCTGCCTTCTTTCGCCAACTCTTTTCAGACTAACAAAAAAATCAGCCGAACTTCCGTCCGATAACTAGGTAGCCCGTATGCCAGACCTTCGTTGAAGTTCTTGTTCCGACCCTCTTTATGTCCAGATCAACCCTGAGCAGCTCGAAAGCCTCTATCTCCCTGAAGTCCTTACGCTCCATAGCCCTGTACACTTCCCTCGCAGCTTCTATGTACGGATTGTAGACGGCTATGTATCCGCCCGGTTTCAGAATCTCCTTCGCCTTTGGGATGAACTGAACGTCATCTTTCATGTCAAGCACAACCAGATCGAACTCGGCCCTCAAACCCTGGGCAACAAAGAGGGCATCACCGACGACCTGGTGAATGTTTTTCAGTCCGGCGCTCTCGAAATTCTTTCTGGCAATCTCAGCAAAATCTCTTCTTTTCTCAACCGTCAGAACCTCTCCAAACTTGTTAAAATAGGCCAGGTAAGCGGCAAGGACCCCGCTTCCAGTTCCGGCATCGAAAATCAGCGAATCGGGAGAGAGGCCAGTGTAGGCGATTATTGCGCCAATATCCTTCGGCATTATCGGTGTGGCCCCCCTTTTGAAATGCCTGAAAAAATCAGACGGCCTGAATGGGAGTATTTTATACTTGACTCCAAGATGTGTCCTCACCTCATCGCCGTAATTCTTCCCCCTGAGTTCTTCCAGTTTGATTATTCCGTGGTGGGTGTGGAGAGTCCCCTCAAATTTTTCGATTAGAAAGCTGTATCTTCCCCTAGAAAGTACTACTGGTGGCTCCATTTTCACTCTTGAAGCTTCATCAAGGCCTCTGCAAGGTCTCCTCCCGCCTCCTCCAAGGCTCTTCTTGCAGTCTCCTCATCCACGTTTGCCTGCTCCATGATAAGCTTCACATCCTCATCGCTGATTCTGGGTGGCCTCTTCATGACCTCGTACTCGCCCATAACCTGAAACGTCTCAACACCCCTTGCGGAAATCTTGGACACGCTGGGATTTCTGAAAATCAGCTCTTCATCGCTCGTTCTTATTATCACCTCTTCGGCGTCAAGCTCCTCCATCTCTATACCCATCTGCTTCATCATTTTTTTCATCTGTTTCGGGTTCATTGGAAGCATGGAGAGTATTGGATTGACAGTTAAATAACTTTTTTATCCAATTTTTAACTCCCGCTGCAAACAGGAAATCAGATAATCTGAACCGGAAAAGGAACTTGATAAAAATTAAGAATGCTACTTATTCATGCTTCTTCTCTTCCTGACAAAGCTTCCTGCAATTGCCAATCCAACGATCGCAAGGATTACTGCAAATATTAGCACATAGGGCTTTGATGGTTTGACATCCAGTGATATAACGATTGAGTTTGTGGTATGCTTGTATCCGTTCTCATCGTAATAGACTATCTTGACCGAGGCAGGATAGCTACCCTCGCCTGCATCCTTGTCAACATCCACCCTGAACCTGACCTTGGCAACATCCCCGGGTTTCATCGTACCAACAAAGTACTTACCCGGCTGTGCCTGTCCGATCATACTTCCCAGAGAACTCGTACCCGCAACAGACAGTGGTGCAGAAACTTCGAGCATTACAACAGCGTTGTATATCTCTGCATTGCCCGAATTCTTGATTTCTATAAAAACATCTCCTGTGGAGTCGGGATGAAGGTCGCTTTTCACGGACACAACCTGAAATGTGGCCAGTTTGGGTGCCACGTAAACGGGAAACTCGGCAACACTGACGAGATCGCTGGCATACTCCGTATCGAAGGATTCAACAAGATACAGCAGATGATTTCCGGCAGTGGCATCATCGCTCACAGCCACCCTGAACACGGCCTTTTCACCAGAATTCTCAATGTACGAAGTTGAGCTGAGGGGTGAGAGTGTGGAATCGGGGGAAATCAGGTAAAGTCTGACATTTCTTGCCCCCTCAC
This sequence comes from Archaeoglobus neptunius, assembly GCF_016757965.1. Taxonomy (NCBI): domain Archaea; kingdom Methanobacteriati; phylum Methanobacteriota; class Archaeoglobi; order Archaeoglobales; family Archaeoglobaceae; genus Archaeoglobus; species Archaeoglobus neptunius. The sequence goes on from NZ_JAEKIW010000014.1 coordinate 46,123, forward strand.
CAGCAAGAGTTACTTTAATATCGCCCACCAGCCCCACTCCAAGGTTGGAGGTTTCAACTCTCCTTACCTCCAGAGCGGGAGTGGGTTTGACATCGACATTAACGTAAATTTTCGGGCTTGCAACCTCGTCACCGTAAGGGTCTCTGTATTTGATTATTATGTAGCCGAGATAGCTCCCGGTTGGGGCACTTGATGTTATGTAAAATGTGACATTCCGACTCTCGCCCCTTTTCATGTCTCCAAGATAGGGGGTGCTCGCTGAAGTTATGAGCGGGTTATCGAATATGAGGGTGGCGAACGCATCCCTGATCTCCTCTCCAGTATTGGTGATCCTTACCGCCAGGAACCCTCTGGAGGGAATGGTAATGACGTTCTGAGTACCAGTGCTTGGCTGCTTCGGTGCTTGGTTGGGTATCGGAATTGATAGGGATGGCATCTGGATCTTCTGCTCAACCCTCAGCGTTTTTGCAGAGCTGAGAAACTCGTCAAGCTTTTCCACCCTGAAATATCCGGTACTGGTTATTTTCAGTCCCAGCGGCTTTGAGATTTTGGCAGGCATCCCCGATGACGTTCTGAAAACTGCAACAAGCTCTGCCGGATATGACTGGAGAAAAACGCCATCTGGAACGTAAACTTTAAATGATGCGGTTACTTCCTTCCCGTTCTCCAGATCGCCGGTGTAAACGCTCATCGCTTTCGGGTTGAGCATGATCGGTGGAGTTGTGTTGAGCAGAAGTACAGTATCGTACAGAGTTTTGATACCGCTGTTCTTGATTTTAATCGTCACAACACCCTCTCTTCCTGCAACGAGTTTGGAACTTACAGATTCGATTGTAAAATCGTATTCTTTCTTTTCAATTTTTATTTCAACTGAAACGCTATCGGTCTGACCGGTTTTGTAGTTGAGAGTGACGTTTCCTCCTGCATCAATGTTTGCCAAGATCTTCGTGTAGTGGATGTCCAGCCTGAGATCGTAGTCACCCTCTCTTGCATCCTTGTTCACGTCAACGACGAGGTTTACGGGCCTCACTCTACCGCACGGCAGGTCTCCCACGACTATCTGGTCACTTTCCACTCTAATAACCGATGCTGACGGCTCCAGTCTAACGTCCTTGGCGGTGGTGAGAAGCGGTATTATCTGGGACGTGTTTTCGTTTACGGGCAGAGGACTGCCTGCCCATCCTGTAATCTCGCACTCAAGTAGAATTGTGATCTGCCTCTTTTCTCCCGGATGCAGCACATTAGTCCCAGCCATACTGGCGTGGAAATCCATGTTTGTTTCAAAGCTAAAAGCAGATACTTTTGCAAAAAGCAACACCAGAACGATGAGTAACAGCCATGACCGCATGACCTCTCTGCTTTAAAAAAGTATATAATTTTGTTGTAACCAGATAAGTTACAATGCGTAACATCATTGAGTCTCTGAAGAAACTCGGATTTACAGAGTATGAGGCGAGAGTTTATGCGGCACTGGCTTTGAGGGGGGAGGCCACTGCAAGTGAAATCCACAAAACAAGTGGAGTGCCGAGAACGAAGGTTTACGAGGTGTTGAAGTCCCTGGAGTCAAAGGGATTTGTTGAAACCATAAAAAGCTCACCTGCCTCGTTCAGAGCAATTGATCCCGAGATTATACTTGAGGACTACAAAGAGGAGATTCTAAGCACTGTTAACTCAGTGGTGGAGTTTCTGAAAGATGCCAAGCACGAGAAATTCATACAGCATCCGGTATGGTGCGTGAGAGGGTCAAGTGGAGTTAGAAACAGAGCGAAGGAACTTGTCGTGAACAGCAGGGATCTCATAGTTATCACTTCAAGGAGAGATTTTGTTGAAAGAATTATGGATGCCAGAGGAGAGGAGACCCGGATTGTTATCGTTACGGACGATTCCACCAAGTTTAATGGTGTTGAGGCTGAGGTCATGGAGATAAGAAGGGACTTCAGAGCGATATTTGATGAGACAGTTATAGATGGGATAAAATACAGGTTCGAAATTCTGCTGATTTCTGATGGCTACGAGTCTTTCGGAGTTTACAGGGTTGGCGATGAGGTAATTGGGGTAAGCATTAAGCTTCCGCTGATAATCCTCTTTCAGAAAATGGTATTTCTCGGTCTGCTGGCAGGAAAATGACTTTAAACCTTACCCGTACATTTCTCATGCATGAAATTTTCAATTTGAGAAGGGAGATGAATATTGACGATTATATCGAGAATGTAAGGCCCATTGTTGAAGCTGTGAGAAATGAAGGGGATGCAGCGCTGATAAGATTCACAAAACAGTTTGATGGGGTGGAAATTGAAGATTTAAAGGTTGGCGAGAGGGAGTTTGAAGAAGCCTATGAAACGGTCAGTGATGATCTTATCGACGCTCTGGAAACGGCAAAGGAGAACTTGGATCGCTTTCACTACGTCACAGCAGTTGAGAGGGAAATGAGAATAGAATTTGAGGACTGTCTGATGGGTAAAATATACACGCCGATAGAGAAGGTCGGAGCTTACATTCCCGGAGGTAGAGCCAGCTACCCGTCAACAGCTCTCATGATTGGTATTCCCGCAAAGATTGCGGGAGTTGAGAGGCTCATAGCCTGCACACCACCTGATAGTGAGGGCAGAATCAACCCGCTAACCCTCGTTGCTCTGGACATTGCCGGATTTGATGAAGTTTACAAAGTTGGGGGAGCACAGGCAATTGCTGCGATGGCTTACGGAACTGAAAGCATACCGAAAGTATACAAGATAGTTGGACCGGGGAACATTTACGTCACCGCAGCGAAGCTGCTGGTTGCGAAGGATGTGGCAATTGATATGCCTGCAGGCCCTTCAGAGATTCTTGTTATTGCAGATGATACTGCAAATGCAGAATTTATCGCCTATGATTGCCTTGCCCAGCTTGAGCACGATCCTATGGCTGTAGCTGTTGTTCTGACGACGTCAAAAGACCTTGCTGAGAGAATTGGGGAACTGGTGGAAAAGCACAGCATCTCTGAGAATTTCAGAGTAGCAGTTGTTGAAAGCATTGAGAAGGCAGTCGAAATATCCAATGAGTTTGCTCCCGAGCATCTGACAGTGGTTGTAGAGAATGCAGAAGAGTGGTTGAGCAAAATCAGAAATGCCGGCAGTGTTTTTCTCGGAAATTACTCCCCCGTTGCCGCTGGCGATTATGCATCTGGCACCAATCATGTTCTGCCAACGGCAGGCTTTGCGAGGATGTTTGGAGGGTTGAGTGTCGAGAGCTTCATGAAGCACTTCACTTTCCAGATGCTGAGCGAGGAGACGATGAACAGAATTGGAGATGCAATAATTAAGATTGCTGAAGCTGAAGGGCTGAGATTTCATGCTGAAAGTGTGAGGAAGAGGCTTGGGAAACAGCTTTAGGCTGCAAAACCATCAGGTTGCACATTGTCCTGATGCTTACACTTACAGAACAGTTAAGGTTATATAATAGCTGTAAAGTATGTAACTATGCGACTGAAAGTTGAGCTGACACCCTCCGAAGGTGTGGCCAAGGTTGACCTGAACTATTCCTACTATCTCTCTTCTCTCATATACCGGGCGATAAGGTCTGCGGACAAAACCCTTTCACTGGAGCTCCACAGGCCTTATGGTCCAAAACTCTTCACTTTCAGCAAGCTTTTTGCCGAAAACTTCAAAATTGATGGAGAACGGATGTGGATTGAGGGCTCAGCCCACTTCTTCTTCTCCTCGCCAAAGAACGAGATGTGCGGGAAGTTCGTTGAGGGGCTTCTAACGAACCCTGAGGTAAATATCGGAGAAGCGAGGTTTTACGTTTCGGGTATTGAGGTTTTGAGGGAGAAAAAGATAAGTGGAAGGGAGAAGTTCGTTACTTTGAGTCCCATAGCGGTCTCAACCGTCGAGCGGCAGGGTTACTCCAGAAAAAGCGTTGACCTCTACCCATCAGATGCGAGATTTTATGAGATTATAAGGAGAAACCTCGTGAAGAAATACGTGGCTCTTCACGGCATCGAGCCAGAGGACGTGGAATTGAGTATAAAGCCAATTGCCGTGAAACCGAAGAGGCTGAGGATAAAGAATACGTTTCATCGCTGTTCAGAGATGGTTTTCGTCGCAGAAGGGAGTAAAGAGCTGATGGAGGTTGGTTACAAGGCAGGTTTTGGGGCAAAGAACAGCATGGGGTTTGGGATGGTGAAGGTGGTATGAGCAGAAGTGATTTGATCAAGTAATAAGGTATTGGCTAATGAATTTAGAGATAACTAACCAAAATGAGGGTGTCAGTGCTATGGAAAGTCCTGAAAAACTGTGGTTTAGATTTGCAGAGAGAGATTTAAGAAGTGCTAAGAAAAATTACGAGATTGGAGAGTATCACGTTTCAGCTTTTTTGTCTCAGCAGGCAGTGGAAAAGGCGTTAAAGGCTCTGCATATCAAGAGAAGTGGAGAATTTCCGAGGATACACGATTTAACTCGTCTGGCGAGGATGATTGACGCTCCAGAGGAAATCATAAAACTCTGCGCAGAGATAACCCCTGCCTACACTGCAACCCGGTATCCTGATGTTGCAGAGGATTTCTCCGAGTCTGAAGTCTCAGAACTTATTGAAAAAGCTGAGAAGGTGGTAGAATGGGTGAGACAGTTGATTTGAGTACTGTCGAATCATTTCTCAAAAGGATTAACAAAAAATACAGAATTAAAAAAGCTGTAATATTTGGCTCATCGGTCAGAGAAGACTTCAAAAAAGACAGCGACATTGATCTGATAATCGTCAGCGACATATTTGAGGGCTTGAGTCCATTAAAACGCCCGGTCAATCTGTATCTCGAGTGGGATCTGGAATATCCTGTTGATTTCATCTGCTTCACTCCTGAAGAGTTCGAGAGACTCAGTAGAAGACCAAGTCTTGTGAGGGAAGCGTTGAAGGAGGGGAGGGTGGTTGAGTTTGGGTGATGAGTTAAAACAGCAATGGGTCTGGATGGTGAGTATATGGATAAATTTAACTTAGAAGCTAAATATTTGATCAATCCTGAAGGACAAACAGAAGATAATCCAATCTTTGAGTGGACAGGCCACCCATTCACGGATGCAGGGTTAAGTGCACTCCTTCTACTTTCGGGAAAGAGTAGGCCTGAGGAGCTGGCTGAGAAGGATGTCGAGATTGCCGTGGAATTTGCATCTAAATTGTATCTTATGGAAGGCTGGAGTACTTTACTTGCAAGGATATACAGGAACAATAATCCAATTTTAATGGTAAATCCTTCAATGAGGAAAAGCGCCACTCAAGAAAAACTTAAAGAAAGTTTGCGCATCCTTTTTAATCTGGCCCAACAAAATCTTCAGGAACCGAGGTCTCCCACCTGCCAGATATGTGGAAAAAGACGCATAGTATCCGGGTTAGAACTTAGGGCAGCAATACATTCTAAAGAAAAAGACAGGCCTAAGGAGATCACTGGAGATGTATTTCCTCTACTTGGTACGGGAGATCTAAGAAATTATTTCCCCCACGGTCAAGAGAGTGGGGCCGATGTTTGCGCATGTTGCTTGTTTTTAGCGCAATTTATTCCAATTGGTAGCTATGTGCTACACAGTGAAAGAGGTAAGATTAAAGGAATATTAGTTATACACGCACACCCACATGAATTACAGTTAGATCTCGTAAGCGAAATAATCTCTAAAGCAAAAACCTCTTTTCTGGTCAATAATGCGCGCGGCTTTAGACAACCTGTCAACTTCCTTTTCAAAAAACTTCAGGAACTCTCTCTAACCTTAGAGCAATTAGGAAACGCAACCGTAACGGCCTATTACTTCCTCAATGGAAATAGAACTGGAGAACAGTGGGTTGAAGTGATTCGAATTCCAAATCCTGTTCTTCGATTCTTAACTCACGCGAAGAGAGAAGATTATAATGGTTGGAAAAATATCGTAAGGATGGGCTGGAGAGAGAAGCCAAATAACGAAAAATTAGAAGAATACGAAAAGAATAGAGCGAATGATGTTTATTCGAGACTTTTAGAAGGTAGGAGCATACTTGCATATTTCGTAGATATTTCTGAAAGGGTGGTGAATGCGAAATGGAACCTTTTAAAGTTTTACTGCTCGGAGGTGTTGGGTTTGGAGAAGGAAGCTCTCGATTTTATTAGAAGGGTTGGAGACAGAATAGTGGAGACATTGGAAAAATTGGAGGATAACAAGCTTAGACAAAGAGTTAGAGAGTTAGAGAGAGCGGAGAAACTTTACCAGTTCGAAGCGTTCTTTGTTAACACCGAAAAACTTCGTCAAAGTCTTGGAATTCCTGAGCCTCTGATGACTTTTGACGAGTTTGCCAGAATACTCACTTCCTACGGCGAAGACATTAACGTGTCTTGGAAAACCGTGAAACATCTCCTACTCTTTCGTATCTATGAAAATCTCCATGACAAGCTTATGAAAGGCGGAGAAGAAGCTGAAGAACGTGGGGAAATCGAGTTTTTTGGAATTGAGGAGGTGATATAATGAGATTTGCAGTTGGAATGGTCTTGATAGACGCGCCACATTCGGCTCTGAATATGCTTGGTATAGACGATAGTCTCCCAGACAGAAACGTTACAAGAGTGAAGACATTAAGACGTGGAGGATACCGCTACCCATACGTCTCTCCTCAAGCTTGGCGATATTGGTGGAGAAAAACACTCAATGAGCATTTTGACTGGGAACTTTCACCTCTTTTCAGAGAAGAAAAGCAGGTATTCACAGCTGCGAATCCACTCAAATATAAAGATGATGACGTTTTTGGATACATGAGGGCATTCAAGAGGGGCGGAATAAATATTACAGTTACGAGAATTTCTCCATTAAAAAATACTCCGCTAATCTCTGTACTTCCGGAAAGGAGTTCAATTACTATGGACGAAGGTTATGCTTCAAGGCATGAGGGTGATCCGACACCATACAATCAGGAATTTTACTCCACTGTGCTCAAGGGCGCTTTTTCACTTGATCTGGAAGCTGTTGGAAGATTTACTATAATCGGCAAAGCCGGTTTCAAGAATCTCCTTACATGGAACGATGTGCCAAAAGATAAGAGTGGTAAGCCTAAAAAAGGAACGGAAGAGATAACAAAAGAAATTAGAGAAATGGAGCACATATCTGAGGAATTTGGTATAGTAAGAGGTGAAAAAGAGTGGGTCTTGCCTAACGAACTTAGAAAGAAAAGATCAGCCGAAACAATAAAAGCCATACGCTACCTTTCTGGGGGAGCAAAGCAGACCCAATTCCATACAGACATAACACCGAAGTTCGTTTTATTGATGAGCATCGATGCGGGAATAAATCCATTTATAAGCGATATCGTGTTCGAGGATAGAGGAGAAGTTAAGTTCGATACAGAAGCTCTTGCAAATAGACTTGCTGATCTGAAGGATATCTTACCAACAAAGAAGCTTTATGTGGGTTGTGACGACGGATTCATAAGAAACCTTGGGTGGGATGTTAATAAGATGTCTGAAACACTACAAAACGCTGAGATTGAAGTTGAGTTCGGCAGTGTTGGAGAAGCAATAGAAAAGTTCGTAAAAGAGGAGATTGAGCCATACTATGATGAGAGTTAAACTTAAAGCTTGGACGGCAAGTTTCCGCTACCCTACCTTCCAATCTGGCTATCAACCAACGCTACCCGTCCCACCTCCCTCAACAATTCAAGGTATACTTTCGGCAGCGAAAGGAGAAACTGTATACCTCTCCGAATTACCTTTTTTAGGTTACATTTTCAAAAGTAATGGCTTAGGGGTTGACCTTGAGAGAATCTATGCTCTGGGTAAACCGGAAACTGACATTGTGAAAAGAGAGTTTCTCTATGATGCTGAACTTTTCCTCTATCTTCCTGACGAATGGACGGAGTTCTTCAAGAAGCCCAGATACCAGCTTCTCCTTGGCAGGTCAAGCGATCTTGCAACGGTAGATGAAATCAAGCGTATTAAGCTTGAAGAAAGAGAATCCATTATTTGCGGAACGGTGGTGCCAGTGAGTTTGGGAATTCCGGGGATTGTACATGCTCTCGTGGTTGAGTACGACTACACAACTACTCCAAGAAGAGCAAGACTAGTTAGGCCATTTATCATCCTGCCATACGATAGGGGGAGATATAAAGAGAAAGTACAGATTCCGACCGATCCCGAACTTGAGTTGGGCGTCTATCTTCACAGGTGGAGCGGATGAAAGTCTGCTTCGCCAAGTTTAACCCTCATGATCTGCTCGAAAGTCATGTAAACGATGTAATAAACGTGCTAAAAAGCATAAAAACAGCTTTCCCATGGCTTGGGGACATCTTTCCTGAAATTTGGAAACTATCTTTTTATTCTGCTTTGATACATGATATTGGTAAGTGCGCTGTAGGATTTCAGAAAAATCCAAAAAAATGGGGCTACAGACACGAGATCCTTTCGACGCCTTTTACCCAATTCCTGAAAATTCCTGAAGAACAAAGGATGCTCGTGACCCTTGCTGTTCTGACTCACCATAAAACTATCGATGAAATACGAGATATTGTACCAACTAAGGAGCATAGGAGCGAATATGATGAAAAAATAGATGAACTTTTTGAGAATTCGGATTACATAGAAGGGATATTCATGCCAAAAGTTCCATTCTGGGAAGCTTATTTTTTCAGTACGAGGAATCCACCATATTTATTCCATTTTCCCGCAAATTGGAAAAAGAAAGTGAGAGAATTTGACTTCTGGCAAGTAGTTAGTTGGTATGAAAAATATTGGAGAGACAGAAAAGTGGAACTGATACTACTTAGAGGACTTCTCAATGCAACAGATCATTTGGCTTCAGCTGGGGAGATTAGTGTTCAAGTACTTCCCAGTATCGTTGAGACACTTGAATTAAAGCTTCCAAGGCAAAATTGGCGTCCCAAACAGAAGGAGGCGTGGAGAACAGATGGTAATCTTATTCTCAGAGCTCCAACTGGATATGGCAAAACTGAAGCTGCACTGCTTTGGGCTGAAAGAAACTCTTTTCGAGTTAATAACGATATTACGAGCAGAATTTTTTATATCCTTCCTTACAAAGCCAGCATAAACGCCATGCACTCCCGCATCCTCAGCCTGTTCTATGATCCATCTTTGGTTGGAGTTCTCCATAGCACCTCAAAATTTTACCTTTATTCTTCAGCTCTTGAATACAAACGCCTTTCTTCGCTATACCAGAAGATATATACCCCGTTGAAGGTCACAACTCCATTTCAGATTATGAAGTCTTTCTTCGGTGTCGGCTTCTTTGAGATGTCATTCACTGAACTAATAGGGTCTCTTTTAATCTTTGATGAAATCCATGCTTATGAGCCTAACGTCCTCGGTATAATTCTCGCAATACTTGAAGCTTTGAAAGATTATAAAACCAAGTCACTCGTTATGACGGCCACTCTTCCAGACTTCCTTGAAAAGCTGATAAAGGATGTGTTATCTCCAAAAGAGGTGAACGTTTCGGATGATGAGGTAATAAATTCACGAGACACAGAGTAAACATAAAAGATGGTAGTATAGACGACGTCCTCAATTTTGCTGAGTGCCTTCCGCGCCCTTCTCTCATTGCATGCAACACTGTGGATAGGGCTATGGAAGTATACGCACAGATGAAAGATGCAGGCCATAAAGTCATGCTACTTCATAGCAGATTCACATACGGAGACCGGGATGAAAAGGAGAGAAAGTTGATGCACAATCTAAAAGATTACGACTTCGTTGTAGCTACTCAAGTAGTTGAAGTTTCTCTTGATGTTAGCTTTGAGTCGATATTAACCGAACCAGCAACACTCGATGCTCTAATCCAGCGATTTGGAAGGGTGAATAGAAGGGGGTTTGGAAACCCAAGAGATGTTTATATCCTTACAGAGGGATCGGAAAACGATGATAAAATCTACAATCCCTATAAAATTGTGGAAAAAAGTATTAAAATTCTCGAAGATTTTAATGGAGAACCTCTTTGGGAATCGAAGATTCCAGAGCTAATAAGTGATGCTTATTCTCCAGCGAGTGAAAAGCTTGAAAAAGAGGTTGTAAATTGTTGGGAGACTGCAAAAGACCTATTCTCAGACCTTAAACCTCTTGGACATGGTGAAGATGAAAGCCAATTCTACGAAATGTTCCAAGGACTCGAAGTTGTACCGTCGAAGTTTGAGGGAAAGGTCACTGAGCTAATAGACAAAGGAAAAGGAATAGAAGTTCAAAAATATCTCGTTCCGCTACCTTACTGGAAATATTACGCTATAATAAACAATTTTGGCGAAGTTTTTAACCACTCGAAAGTCAAAAATAAGGGCTTTATTGTTGCAAACCTGAAATACAGTAAAGAACTTGGATTACTCAATGAACCATCCGAAACTGAAATTGTCTGACAACTCTTTGAAAGAGTAAAAATCAATAAACGAACTAAAAGAACACAAATAAAACAACACTTAACTTAAAACTTCTCCAAACCTCTCACAAAACCATACTCGTCCCTTAAACTATCAATAAGCTTCTTGTCAGCAGTGACCATGATAGAATCCTCCAGAATGGCCAAAGAGACGTATGCAGCATCGTAAACAGTAATGTTATTTTCAAAAGCTACCTCCAAGGTTTTTCTTGCATATTCTCCCCTCAGGGGGTACAATTCCATCGAATAAGCTTCTAAAGCTTCTGAAATATCCTTTAACTCGGAAATTGAGAAGAGTTTTTTGTAATAAAGAGCATTTAAAACTTCAAAAACTATCAGCTCTGGAGCGATGAGTTTTATTTTTCCATTAATGTAAGCATCTCTTATCTTCAAGGCATCATCTGATTTCTCTTCTTCCACAAACCACTTGACAACAACGCTTGCATCAATTACGATTTTCTCCATATCTGTCCTCTCTGAATTGTCTTATTATTTCTTCAGCCTTGGCCTCCCCTTTGCTCTTCCTCCTCAATCTTTCATTTATAAGTATTGCCTTGGCCAAATTTCTGTTTTTTTCCTCTTCTATCTTTTTTCTTATGGCTTCTCTTATGAATTCGCTCCAGTTTATCCTTACCTCATTCATCAGTTTTTTTGTCTCATCATCTATCCTCACGGTAATTACAGCCATATTTGTATTATTGTCATTACAGTAAATATTGTTTTTCTCTGTTTACAACCCCGAAAATCTCCCATCATCCCTCAGTACAGGGAGCTTATGCAGATTTTTTGTGAGCCATCCTACTTTCTTCGTCTCTCTTGCATCGAATTCCGGGACGTAGGGTTTGATATCCAGCAGAGGGGTTCCATCCACAATGTCCACATCTCGTACGTGCAGCACATTTTCCTCAACTCTGACGAGGCGCACAACCGAGAAACCAACTGGATTTGGACGGGCTGGTGCTCTGGTTGCAAATACTCCATGGAACTGGTCATCCAGAAACGGCTTTACCTTTAAGCTGTAGCCTCTGGCCAAGTGGAAGTGATATATCAGAATGATGTGTGAGAATCCCTCGATATCTTTTAAACCCTCAGCATATTCGGGGAATACTTCAACTGTCCCGTCAATACCAGTCGCAGCGGCAGGCTGTATCGGCGTTCCCTTGGGTCCCTTAAATGGAGAATGAATGATCCCGACCGGTCTGTAATTTATAACGTCCATCATGGACACCTCTTTTAATTCAAATAATTTCATCCACACTGCTTTTTTCAATCCCCAAAACCTCCCTTTTTGCCACGTCTCTCGACCTCAACCTGTATATCACAATCATGTCCTCGTCCTCGTTTATAATTTCCCGCAGCCCCATTTTGACTTCCTCGAGATCCGACTGTGTCAGCTCACCCTCAAACAGTGAGTTTTGAATCCAGTTCAGGTGCTTCCTCAAAAATTTTTTCACTTTGTTTACCCTCTCCACGCTGACATCGTAGGCAATTATTACATACATACTACCACCACATCACGAAAGGCCTGTACTTTTCCACCCCCAGAATGTGTTTAACGAGCTTGTAGCATTCCAGTCTTATCAGCCGTTGATAGGAAACATTCCTGCCAAGTGTTCTGTGCTTTACAGTCCTCTCAAGCCTCTCGTTGAAGGCCTTTAGAAATTTCTTCCTGCCCTTCTCACTCAAAAGAACTCCTTTAAAGTCCTCATCAAAGTCCCCTTCACCAACCATTTTCTTGTTCACAAGAGAAATAACAAGTCTGTCCACGAGCAAGGGCTTGAAAATCTCTGCAAGGTCAAGCGACAGGCTGAATCTCCTCTCGGACGGTTCATGGAGGTAGCTAACTGCCGGATGCAGTTGAGTGTGGTAAATTTCGGTAAGAACTGCAGAATACAGGAGAGAGTTGCCGAAGCTGATCATGGCATTAACTTCATTCTCCGGCGGTTGCCTACTCCTTTTCTCAAACTTCATTCCGGACAGCATGCTGTCGAACTTTGAATAATACTCCGTCCTTGCCGTTGCTTCAGCTCCCATAACTTCCTCCACACTCTCTGAATTTTCAAGGCCTTGAAGAGCTGAAATTACGCCTGTGTCATCTTCCCCGTTTCTCCTTAGCACACGAGCCATATTCATGATACTACCCTCAACGAAAGCCTTTGCAAGGTACAGCCTCTTCTCCCTGTCAAGGTAATGCTCCGCCTGTTTGACCACCACATCTCCGGAAATTAAGCTCTCTCTGGGATAAAATGAACCGGTGTAGTAACCATATCTGTTGAAGAAATGCACGCAAATACCTTCCCTGGCCAGATAGTTGAGAGCCTGCGAGGTTATGGTCAGCGAACCGAGAGCGTATATGGAGTATATTGAGTTTATCGGAATTGGCCTTTTTCCCTCGGCATTCTCAAAGTATATCGTATTCTCCTTCCTTCTCAGCTTGCCGTCAGATACTATATAGAAGTTCCTTTTCCTCATTTTGTCACCCGGCGAAGCAGAATTCGAAATAAGCGCACTTCCTGCAATGCTTTTTCCTGACGGGCTTTGGCATCTTTCCCCTCTTAAGCCCGTCAATTTCTCTCAAGATCTCCTCCAGATCTCTTAACCTCTTTTCGTCCAACTCAACATTCACAACTTCCCTGCTCTTCGGGTATGTGATTCTGCCCCTGGCGGGTATCCCAAGATTTGACAGGTAGAAAAGGTAATAGAGCATCTGAAAGAGGTCAGCTTTTTCCATCGATTTTGCCTTCTTTACCTCCTGAATCTCCAGCTCATTTCCCTTTCTCACAACATCTATTGCTATTGGCCCGATCCGGACATCTTTTCTATCCTTCCGGTAGAATTCTTTATGGACGAGCTTTCCTAGTTTTACGAGATCGCTCTCCTTCTCTAAACTCACGTTATGACTGAAAAGCCAGAGCTTGGTCTTGCACACGAAATAATAGTTAACCTCCACACCTCTAATGTACATTTCATCAATCATAAATTAACTACCTTATTGTACAATAAATAACTTACTTCACACCGATTTCTGCATTGAGTTTAGCCTGAAGAGAAATCGCAAAAATCGGAATAAACTGTTTAAAAAGGAGTTGGGCTGAAAAACGGCTGTTTGATATGGTCGCAAAACAAATTATTTTGTACTTTTTATTATGCATATTTTTAGTTTTTATTTCCTTTATTTTAAAAACAGAGTGGTCAAATTTTTATTTTCAATTCCACCCATGTTAATTTGCCTTTAATTTCCTTAAAAAGTGATCTGATTCGCCCAATTTGAAATAAATCTCCAGAATAAAAGTCGCACATCTTTATAAATGGTCCGCAACTTTGGGGATTCACGACAGTATATGAACTAAAGAAGGATTGAGAAAGCTTTAAATTAGAAATGAAAGAAATATTACCAGAGGTTGAAATCAGACCAAAGTGGGATTGAAAGGGTTGAACAAGGGTAAAGACGCTTATTAACCTTATTAACTTCAGTTAATAACCTGCCTTTCTCTTCTCTTTCTGTTGAAATCAGACCAAAGTGGGATTGAAAGATATGTGGACTACATGTGGATCGCAACGAGAAATGTGTTGAAATCAGACCAAAGTGGGATTGAAAGAGCTCACCAACTCTACAACCAGATTCCCACAAAACAGGTTGAAATCAGACCAAAGTGGGATTGAAAGAGATATAAATCTGCCTGATCTGGTTTAATTTGTTCACGTTGAAATCAGACCAAAGTGGGATTGAAAGATTCTTAGGGATCCATCTCCGCTCTCCAACCAAAAGTTGAAATCAGACCAAAGTGGGATTGAAAGTCTGAGGTAAGAAGCTTCAATGGTATAACCTGCTTTGAGTTGAAATCAGACCAAAGTGGGATTGAAAGCGTGGCACAGTTGACTATCAACACGGCTATGTCCTCTCTCACAACCTCGTTGAAATCAGACCAAAGTGGGATTGAAAGAGAGAAACTAAATCCTTTCTGGTTTGCTCTGTTATTTGTGTTGAAATCAGACCAAAGTGGGATTGAAAGGCGGAAAGCTGCACTACGTTGCACCGGATGGGCGGCTATGTGGGTTGAAATCAGACCAAAGTGGGATTGAAAGCAGGTAGCCCTATTGCAAACTTAACTCCCCCAAGCCTTGCGACAGTTCGTTGAAATCAGACCAAAGTGGGATTGAAAGGTAAACCATTCTGAGCTTCTCCCGCAAGCTGAAAAGCCGGGTTGAAATCAGACCAAAGTGGGATTGAAAGCTGTATCAGAAGGGTATACTGAAAGCACAAAAAGAAACGGTTGAAATCAGACCAAAGTGGGATTGAAAGGTTCAAGAGGAGTCACGTTCCAATCGGGCTAATGATAAGTTGAAATCAGACCAAAGTGGGATTGAAAGCATCTTCATCGTATTTTTTCAGAATTTCCTGCTTCACTGTTGAAATCAGACCAAAGTGGGATTGAAAGGCATACAAGGAAATGATGCTGGACATCGAGTACTGGGAGTTGAAATCAGACCAAAGTGGGATTGAAAGCCTATACTGGGATGGACATTCACAGTAATTACATATCTGAGCTTGTTGAAATCAGACCAAAGTGGGATTGAAAGTCAATTCTTCCATCAAGACTAAACTTGAATTATGTGGCGTTGAAATCAGACCAAAGTGGGATTGAAAGAGGCTCTTGTTCCTGTGAGGTCTAAACGTATGGGGTTTGTTGAAATCAGACCAAAGTGGGATTGAAAGTATCCTTTGAGCCGCTCATAATAAGTTCCTGATAAGCGTTGAAATCAGACCAAAGTGGGATTGAAAGAGAAATCTAATACTCAACCTCGACAGCCATGTCGAAAAAGTTGAAATCAGACCAAAGTGGGATTGAAAGGGTCTCGCTGAGGGGGATCGTCAGCTCTGGATCCAGAGTTGAAATCAGACCAAAGTGGGATTGAAAGACTGGTGGTTTTTGGCTCCAACCCTCTGTATTCAATGTTGAAATCAGACCAAAGTGGGATTGAAAGGCCTTGCTGGCTTTGTTGTTGCGAAGGTTCTGCTCGCCGTTGAAATCAGACCAAAGTGGGATTGAAAGCATCTTCATCGTATTTTTTTAGAATTTCTTGCTTTACTGTTGAAATCAGACCAAAGTGGGATTGAAAGTCTCTGCGAGTTCAGAGAGGGCTCTGTTGTTAAGAGAGGTTGAAATCAGACCAAAGTGGGATTGAAAGTTTTATCTGTATTATGAAATTTATTCTGCGACGAATTGTTGAAATCAGACCAAAGTGGGATTGAAAGAAACATCATATAAACTCAAACAAGCTCCTTATGCCCTGTTGAAATCAGACCAAAGTGGGATTGAAAGCGTACATCGTGCTGGCGAACCACTCAGCATGCTGTTCCGTTGAAATCAGACCAAAGTGGGATTGAAAGCGTACATCTGTTTAATCTCGGAATCGGAAAGAGCACGGGTTGAAATCAGACCAAAGTGGGATTGAAAGCTTTTTGTGTGAACTATAAAGAGATAGTAGCCGTCGTTGTTGAAATCAGACCAAAGTGGGATTGAAAGATGGAACTCTTGTTTACATAATTCTTGAAACTGCTGAGGCAGAATTTGGTTGAAATCAGACCAAAGTGGGATTGAAAGAAACAAGCGATAACAATCACAGCTTGGATAAAACCGAGTTGAAATCAGACCAAAGTGGGATTGAAAGAAGCTTGTTATAGATAGCTGGGCTTATGTGGTTGATGTTGAAATCAGACCAAAGTGGGATTGAAAGCGATCTGCAGGACCTTGAAGAACAATTGACCAATAACAGTTGAAATCAGACCAAAGTGGGATTGAAAGTACTAACTGAATTATTAATAAGATAAGAACATGTATCAGTTGAAATCAGACCAAAGTGGGATTGAAAGTTAGATTTTTTTATTTGGTAGGTGAAAGGCAGATAAAAGTTGAAATCAGACCAAAGTGGGATTGAAAGTCTCCCCTTCTGAATGTTAATAGTCTCTTGTACGGTTTCTCGAGTTGAAATCAGACCAAAGTGGGATTGAAAGGCCTGATATAGCAATAGCCACCAACCACCCTAATTTCTGTTGAAATCAGACCAAAGTGGGATTGAAAGGCAGCAGAGGACTTAAGCTTCTAACAGTTGCGGCGTTTGTTGAAATCAGACCAAAGTGGGATTGAAAGCTACAGCCCCGATGGCAAGCATCTTCTGAGTGTCGGTGAGTTGAAATCAGACCAAAGTGGGATTGAAAGTTTTCGAGGAGGATCCTGACGAAGAGAATTTCGATTACCGTTGAAATCAGACCAAAGTGGGATTGAAAGCTTGAAGGTTGGATCATATGAAATATGCCAACTCCTCCAGTTGAAATCAGACCAAAGTGGGATTGAAAGATTTTAACTTTCATAATAGATATTCCGCTAAAAAATAGTTGAAATCAGACCAAAGTGGGATTGAAAGGTTTGCCGGTGAGGAGTATTATTCAATCCTCGAGGAGGTGAAGTTGAAATCAGACCAAAGTGGGATTGAAAGAAGAGTCTGGCAAAATCCACGTCCCTGTATCCGTACTCTTCGTTGAAATCAGACCAAAGTGGGATTGAAAGTATAAACCTGAAAATAAACCAGCATGCACTATTTTCATGTTGAAATCAGACCAAAGTGGGATTGAAAGAGCGTTCCGCTAACGGGTAATCTTGTTGTGCTGAAGGTTGAAATCAGACCAAAGTGGGATTGAAAGTCTCAAATTTTGCGTAAGGTTTCCATAGCCTTGCCAAGTTGAAATCAGACCAAAGTGGGATTGAAAGCGTGATTCATCAACCCAAACTTTTGCCTTTACCGTTGAAATCAGACCAAAGTGGGATTGAAAGATTCCTGAACCCGTGAGGGTTGCAGCGGTCCAAACAGTTGAAATCAGACCAAAGTGGGATTGAAAGGGAGAACGGGATAGAGATCAGTGTCGGAAAAGGGCAGGTTGAAATCAGACCAAAGTGGGATTGAAAGATCTTCTCGAAATCGACATTATTCAGGGCACCGCCAGTTGAAATCAGACCAAAGTGGGATTGAAAGCTAGACGCATCACTCGCACAGACCTTCAAGCTCAGCGTGTTGAAATCAGACCAAAGTGGGATTGAAAGAGTATTCTGTTTACCACTTCAACCTGCTCCCTGACTTGTTGAAATCAGACCAAAGTGGGATTGAAAGATCATCTCAAGAGATGCCTCGAGCAGCTTAACTGCAGGTTGAAATCAGACCAAAGTGGGATTGAAAGGAATGGTAAACTTCCCATTCTCGACTTTTGGAAGGAGTTGAAATCAGACCAAAGTGGGATTGAAAGTTTCTCTGAGCTTTGAGGATGTGTCTTCAAAGATGCAGAGTTGAAATCAGACCAAAGTGGGATTGAAAGGCCGTATTGAGCAAGCCACATGAAGACCTGTGCCTGAGTTGAAATCAGACCAAAGTGGGATTGAAAGATTCGGTGTCTCCTCTGTTGGTTTAATCCAAGCTGTAAGGTTGAAATCAGACCAAAGTGGGATTGAAAGCTTCTTGCCGATCTGTATGATCACAGCCTCGAGGGGAGTTGAAATCAGACCAAAGTGGGATTGAAAGGCTATATTTCTGCTGCAATGTGGGTTTATCGTCGAAGCTGTTGAAATCAGACCAAAGTGGGATTGAAAGTTGGTGCTGGTGCCGCACCTCTATATATCCTCATTCCCTCGTTGAAATCAGACCAAAGTGGGATTGAAAGATTTCAGCCGTTTTGATAGTTTTGGGATTGAGGTATGTTGAAATCAGACCAAAGTGGGATTGAAAGTTATTTGGTCAATCTGTTCGCTGATTCTGCGCTTGTAAGTTGAAATCAGACCAAAGTGGGATTGAAAGCGTGATTCATCAACCCAAACTTTTGCCTTTACCTGCAAGTTGAAATCAGACCAAAGTGGGATTGAAAGCGTGATTCATCAACCCAAACTTTTGCCTTTACCTGCAAGTTGAAATCAGACCAAAGTGGGATTGAAAGGATACCTTTCAGACCCGGACACTGATGCATTCTATAGTTGAAATCAGACCAAAGTGGGATTGAAAGACGATCTGCGCTGATTGTCGTTCATTGCTGGAATGGATTGTTGACCAGCGTTGAAATCAGACCAAAGTGGGATTGAAAGTGTTCTAAGAGCTTTGGAAGAGGAGGGCTATATCAAGAGGTTGAAATCAGACCAAAGTGGGATTGAAAGGCTTGCAGTGTAGCTGTAGGTGTTGCCTTCTGTAAGCGTTGAAATCAGACCAAAGTGGGATTGAAAGTACAGTTGCAGATGATGAAGAATGATGAACTTGAACGTTGAAATCAGACCAAGGTGGGATTGAAAGCGTTTTACTGCTTTTTCAATGCATGAAGTGGATAATTAGTTGAAATCAGACCAAGGTGGGATTGAAAGACACCTTCTCAGATCCGGGAGTGCACAGGGTTTATGCTGTTGAAATCAGACCAAGGTGGGATTGAAAGGTTTGCGTTGGGTCTGCTACGTCAGTTCCATCTCCAAGTTGAAATCAGACCAAGGTGGGATTGAAAGTCCCCCACCACTGCCTTGCCGGTATGTACTGACTCTCGTTGAAATCAGACCAAGGTGGGATTGAAAGCTGGTACTGCATAAACTGCTATTAATATATTCATAAGTTGAAATCAGACCAAGGTGGGATTGAAAGTTAAGCTCAATGCAATCGCTTTTATACTGCACATAATCGTTGAAATCAGACCAAGGTGGGATTGAAAGGTTACACTGTCGATAAATGAGAAATTAAAAGAGCTTGCGTTGAAATCAGACCAAGGTGGGATTGAAAGGGAACTAAGGCAGAGGAGATAAAGACGGAGATGTTCTGTTGAAATCAGACCAAGGTGGGATTGAAAGACTTACGACATAGCTTATGCATTCAAGAGGCAATCACCTGCAAAAGTTGAAATCAGACCAAGGTGGGATTGAAAGTTGGGTAAGGGTTATCGTGAAACAATTGACTTCAGCAACCGTTGAAATCAGACCAAGGTGGGATTGAAAGCTCATTTCTCACCACCCATAACGTCTTTTGCTTTAGCTGAGTTGAAATCAGACCAAGGTGGGATTGAAAGGTAGTATGCTCACAACGATGAAAATCGGTATTACTCCCGTTGAAATCAGACCAAGGTGGGATTGAAAGATTGCTTGAACAACCTGAGCGATTATCGAGACGAACTTGTTGAAATCAGACCAAAGTGGGATTGAAAGACAACACCATACTTATCCACCCAATAACTGATGTTGTGTTGAAATCAGACCAAGGTGGGATTGAAAGCGGACGGGAGCACTCCACCCTGACGGGGTCAAAATAGGTTGAAATCAGACCAAGGTGGGATTGAAAGGCTTTATGGTTTTAAGGCTAGTTCCATCTGTTCCTTTTGTTGAAATCAGCATTGTTTAGTATGGGACACGTAGACAATCAAAATGCCAGAATTTCAGCAAATCGAAATAAAAATATGGCATCTGCCACGTTCCATGGACTGGATCTCAAGCTGCCTGTTGATATCGGACAAGACTGGTACTACCTTCGAGTAATTGAAGTTGTCATAGAGATCCCGCGAAATCAAAATCGAGACAGAATGACGAATTTTCTAAGGTCTTCATTAACTCTAAAGGTTCCGTTCTCCGTTGTTACATCATCCCCAGATACAATAATCTTTTTTCCCGGCTTTATTCCAACATCGCCAAGTTTTGACGGTGCAACAACCACCAGAAATTCGCCTTCGACCACATTGTTCAGACTAACAAGCTCCTGGGTGCAGAAGTCGCAAACTTCACAGTCCCCGGCTATAATTCGGCATATTCTGACGAAAGCATCTTCTGTAATGTGATGTTCAAGCTCACAGCTTAGCTTTGAAGCGATTTCCTCCTCTATTTCCAGATAATCTCTGAAAAAGACGAGAAGTGCCAGATAGTATTTCTTTATCCTTTTAGCTACCTCTTCCCCCTTCTTTGTGAGTTTTGCTCCTCTGTACGGCTGGTAGTCTACGTATCCCAGATCCTTCAGTTTTATTAGCATTTCCGTTACACTCGAGGGTTTCACATTCAAAATATTTGCCAGATCGCCTGTTTTTGCTACTCTATTTTCATTCTCCTGAATGTCGTAAATCGCTTCTAGATACTCCTCAACCCTTTCCATTAACTGTAGATTTTAAACAGGTAATTAAAAACAGTTTCTGTAGCTGTGAAATAGCAGGATTAATAAATGCTAAAATCCATCAGATATAAATCATTTTTCAATTGTTTAACTTGGCAAAACTTAAATAATCATTAAATCAGGCAATGCTGGGTGGTAAAAATGCTTGCAGACTTTATCCTCACGGATGAGCAGAAAGCGATAAAAGAGGCGGCGAGAGAGTTTGCAGAGAAGGAGTTTCCGAACTATGCCGAGGAGTGTGACAGAGAGGAGAAGTTCCCGTTCGAGCTGTGGAAGAAGGCAGCCCAGCTCGGGTTTATCGGAATGTCGATCCCGGAAGAATACGGCGGGCAGGGCTTGGGCGTTTTTGATACTTGCCTGGTTATAGAGGAGTTCTGGAGAATTGACGGTGGTCTCGGAATGATTACGGCATCTACTTTCGGCAGCGAGCAAATACAGATGTTCGGCAACGAGGAGCAGAAGAAGAAATACCTCCCACCACTTGCCAAGGGAGAGAAAATCTGCGCAGCCTGCTACACCGAGCCTCAGGCGGGAAGTGATGTAGCGGGCATAAAAACCAGAGCCGACA
>NZ_JAEKIW010000015.1 GCF_016757965.1 Archaeoglobus neptunius
ACATGAGTCTGAATTTTGATGAACTTGAGACTCCCTATCAGGCTTTTCTCAGGAAGTTGCCTGCTGAAAGGGTGTTTGAGTACGGAAGGTGGTTGTTTGAAGAGTGAAATTATTTCGGGATATCACACTCTCCGGCAGATCAACTTTTTCGAGGGGTTTAAACACTCCCGTTTTCGTACACGACCTCTATGATTTTTTCCATATCTCTATTCCAAACCTTCAAATACCTTTTGCCCCCATGGCTCTGGCAATTCTCAGAGTAATGTTCGCTTCGACCCAAGCTGCTATTACGATTAAGATGATGGAGATCAGGGCGAGGGTTAGGTACTCCTTGGGTTATTGTGTTTTTGAGATTGATACTAGCTGTATCTCTAAAAGCTGGTTTTCTCAGTAATATATCAGAGAACCGGAATTCAGATTTCATGGACAAACCCATAGAAGCGGCAAAACACGGGTTTGAACCTTTCATAACAAGCCAGATCCAGAAAAACATAAGCCGCCGGCGGGATTTGAACCCGCGACCTGGTGATTACGAATCACCCGCTCTGCCAGCTGAGCCACGGCGGCGCCTTTTGAGCCTCATCCTCAGGTCATAAAAATTTTGCTAATCCATGCTTGCAGCTCTTCTTATCCTTTCAACACCGTTCAGCTTACTGATAATTTCAGCAACAGCGTCTGGAACCAGCTTCTCCCATTCTCCACCCTCAAGCATCAGCCTCCTGATGTAACTGCCCCTGTATTTGTTTCTCTCAAACTCTGGAGGGCTTAGTACTTCGAGTCCGGCATCCCTGAATACCTGAGCAATGACAGGATTTCTGGTTATTATGGCACCGACAGCGGGAACAAGATTTATGATGTAGAAGGCATGGCCCACGTAAACGCTCATTGTGGGGACAGTCGCCGTAACGATCCTGCTCAGATCAACATTCTCTGACCTGAGCGCCTCTCTTATCATCCAGATTCGCTCTCCGGCGGTAAAGGGATTGAGTAGTGTGTGACTTTCGTCAGCCATTCCGACAAGCAGAACGAGCTCATCAAAGTCGTTCAAGGCCCATTTGACAACTCGAAGATGGCCGTAATGGAAGGGCTGAAACCTTCCAAATATCAGCGCTCTTACCATGAATAGAAATAAAAATTCTGGTTAATTACTCTTTCTGGGCTTTATTGCCCTGTTCGGACATATTTTTGCACACACTGCACATCCAACACAGAGGGATTGATCTATTGCAATCCTTTCACCATCAAATATCAGGGCTGGGCAGGCAAATGTGTTTACACACTCCATGCAGAGAGTACAATCCTCTGTAACTGTGTACGGAATAATTTTCTTCCCCTCCCTTTTTCTAGCTCTGGTCCATAGAATTGCGCAGGGCTGTCTGGCTATAACGACTGCCACTCCATCGTGGTCTAGAGCTCTTTTGAGCGTATCAATCATTTTTCTCACATTGTACGGGTTGACAACCTCAACAAAACTGACACCGCAACCTCTCACGATATTCTCGATCTTTACAGCCTTTCCAGCTTCTCCACAACCTCTGACTCCCGTTCCCGGATGAGGCTGATGACCTGTCATACCTGTTGTTGAGTTGTCGAGAATTACCAGAACGAACTTCGCATTGTTGTAAACCGCATTTATGAGGGCCGGTATTCCTGCATGGATAAAGGTGGAATCTCCAATTGTGGCGATTGTACTGTCATTGAGTACGTGTGCAAGGCCGTTAGACACTCCAACGCTTGCACCCATACATATCGTTATATCGACACCCTCAAGCGGTTTGTTTATCCCCAGAGTATAGCATCCTATATCGCTGGGTAGTGCAGCATTTCCGATCATGTCGACAACCCTTCTGATTGCGTAAAACGAAGCGGAATGGGGACATCCCGGACATAGAACTGGTGGTCTTGGAGGAGCTTTTGTAGAGATTTTTGCTGCTTTTGCAGTTATTTTTTCGTAATCTCTGCTTGGTTTAATTCCGAGAACCCTTGCAATACCCACCTCAACCCTAGGAATATCGTACTCGTAGTTCATCGGCATGTATCCGTTCATTTTTCCGTAAACCTCCGCTTCCGTCATTGCTCTGACGTGCAGCTCGACAAAAGGATCGACCTCTTCCACGATAATAACCCTCTTCATCTGGGAAACAAAGTCCTCAATTAGTTTTTCCGGAAGAGGATGCATTGAGGAAAGCTTCAAGGTGGGCAAGCTGACACCTAAATTTTCCATCGCCTCTTTGGCGTAAGCGTAACTTAATCCGCAAGCTATTACACCCGTGTCTCCGTCTCCATCATCAATCCAGTTTATTTCAGACTTGTTGAAATAACTCATAATTTTGCTGAGTTTCTCCAGAAGTACCGGCTTCAGCCTCCTAGCGTGGGCAGGTAGGACAACGTCAGTATCCGGATGTTTCTCCCAGTCCACCCTACTGAATTCTTTTTCAGGGATCTTTCCCAGCTCGACCAAGCCGCTTGCGTGACTCAGCCTTGTGTAGCTTCTAAAAATCATCGGCAAACTAAATTTTTCGGAAAGTTCAAAACAGAGCTTGGCATAATCTTTGGCCTCCTGAACACTTGAAGGCTCAACAACGGGAAGCTTTGCAGCCATTCCATACCATCTGTTGTCCTGCTCGTTCTGGCTGCTGTGCATTGTGGGGTCATCTGCAGTAACAAGAACAAAACCGCCTCTCGCCCCAACATACGCAAAGCTGAAAAGAGCATCTGCTGCCACATTCACACCTACGTGCTTCATCGTTACCATAGCCCGTTTACCAACAAGAGAGGCACCTATAGCAACCTCAAAGGCAACTTTTTCGTTGGATGAGTATTCCATATAGAAATCCATCTTTCCTCTCAAAACTCTGCATGCACTGCTGAGTGTATCGGCAATTTCGGAAGAAGGAGTGCCGGGATAAGCAGCAAAAACATCAATTCCGGCTTCAATGGCCCCTCGTGCTATCGCCTCGTTTCCGAGAAGAAAGACCTTTTCTCCCTCGGCATCCTTGACAACATCCTTTAACATAGTCAGGGAGTTTATTTAGAGATTATAACATTTGCCCTTTGGCCAGCTTAGCCACTCTGTTTCCGCTGATTTACAGGGGAAGTTCTCTATCCAAGCGAAAAACCGTTCCCTTTGCAAGAGCAAGCAGTTCATTTTTCGAGTTCCTTACCTCTATTAGGTAGGTTGCAGTTCTTCTCCCTGAATTCACCTCCTTTGCCTCAGCAAAAATCCTTTCACCGGCTGATGCTGTTTTCATGTATGTGATGCTGACCTCAAGGGCCAGAGAAATCTTTCCATGACTGTTGCTCGCAACAGCAAATGCAAGGTCAGCAAGAGTGAAGATTACGCCACCATGACAGACATCGGCGGCATTGAGATGTTCCTCCTTAACCTCCATTTCAACCTTTGCGTGACCTTCTGAGACCTTCACCAGTTCTGCTCCGAGCAAATCAAAAAGCCTGTCCCTTCTTCGCATGAATTCTCCAACTTTTCCTATCATTGGGGTCGGTTGAGGCTGGCTGAATATAAATTATTGTCAAACTCACTCATTATGATTATAACTATAGTAATAATATATTAACCAAAAATTTAAATACATTGAAGCTTAATTTGTAATATGAAGATCGTGCTTGAAGTTAAGGACCTGATAATTCTTGCGTTGATCGCTTTAATACTGGTTTCCATTCAGCTAACTCTGTTTGGGTAAAATTTACTGTGAAGTTTATTTCGTGCCATGCTCTGTTGAGTAGCTTGAGGTAATACCGGTAATCGAAATCTGAGAAATCCTTAATTCTTACAATGCGTTTCTGGGAATCAACAACAACATACTCGATCAGCATTCCTGGTGATATCTGTCTCCCTGCCCTTCTGTATTCCCTCAGCACTCTGGACTCGATGCAGTCCCTCCTGTAATCGACCCTCCCGACAGCCTTTTTTATGACCAATTCAGCAGGATCGGCAAATCTTAGGTTATCAGCGAATTTGCGATAGGTGTCTCTCAATCGAGGAGCCAGTTTTTTGATATCCTCCAGATTCTCCGCTCTGGAGAGAATATCGAAGCACCGCAGTTGCATTTTTCTGATGTATTCCGGAATATCCCTTCTCCTCATGGCAACTCCGCGAATTCTCATCTCCCCATTTGAGAGTCTGCCGTAATATCTGTTGTAAGCCCCTTCGCCATCCTTCATCGGAAGAAAGGTGATCCAGTTGTACATTTCCAGCTCTGTGAGCAGGCCAGTCTTCTTTTCCACCCGCTCTTTAAGCTTCCATGGGTCACCTTCACCGGAAATCCACAAACAGTCTATTATACCATGAAGAACGCTAAATCCCATCTCTTCTGCAATCCCCTTGCTCTGAAGAAGTATCTCCCTGCCAATCCTGTTTATCTCTTCGTGGACTTCTATTCTGCCAAACTTGGCATTTCTGTATCCCGTGTAACCAAAGCAGGTAACTAGCATCCATTTCAGAATGGAGTCCAGATCCATGCACCTCATTCTCTTCGTTTTTATCCGCATGCTGAGGAGGGGACTCAGAACCTCAGCAAGGAACCCCCTCTTTCCATTTCCGTGAATGGTTTCAGGGGACAGGTTGTATTTTACAATAATTGACGGATACATTGATGTGAAGTCGATCTGCCATACATTCTCGTAAACACCGGGTTGGGGCTGAAAAATCATCCCGCCCCTGTCAGCAATTCTAAGCTCTGAAAGTGTTTTCACCCTCTCTGCGTCACTTTTTCTGAACGGGACAGCTATATCCCTTCTTAAAGCCTCAAAAATTTCGTAAAGTGAAATCAGGGATCCGGGACTGAAGCGGGATGCAAGATTGGGGGATATTGCAGCCAGACGAGATGCAAGAAGTACACCACGAATTCCGCCTTCTTTGAAATTGAAGCTTCCAGTATCGATTAGTATTCTCCCCTCGGGAATGAGTGCCTCTCTTCGCAATCTGGCCTTTCCGTAGCTCCAGTAGGACTTCTGGGGAAGCTTTCTGAACTTTCCCGTTCTACTTATGGTGTTCTCAACACCGCATTCTCTGGCTATGGAATCTATGCGTGGCATCCAGAAGTCAGCATCTGTAAGAAGGATTATGTCGGGGTTTGAGGACTCAATGCACGAGAGCATGTCTTTAACTGCATCTTTCTCACCCCTCGCCATTCTTTCGCCATCAACACGTATTTCGTTAATTCTGTTGTCACCTCTGATTGAAATCTCCATTATCGTGAAGGGCAAGTCAAATTCGATCTCAAACCTTTTTCCACAGTCTTCGAGTATGTGGGAGCATGGAAAAACGTTCTTTTTAGCCATGACCTTATGTTCGAGTCTTACATCAACGTTAAACAGCTTTGAGTCTTTTGTCTGCCTCTCCACCTTTTCAGCAACCTTCCTCCCGGCATAAATTTTGTAGCCATTAACCGTACCGTATATGGTTTTTATCTCGCAATCTTCAACCCTGTATCTGCTTTCAAGATTCTCAAGCATCTCGTAGTGCAGTGAAGCATCTGGCAGATATAAAAGAAAGTAGTTTTCAGCCTTTACTGTGTGTTTTCTGACCCTGCTGCCCCTCTTCACCCAGAAATTAACACCTTTTTTCCATGAACTGCAGTCCAGAACCCACATTGGTATCGAGCTCCTTAAGCAGCTCGATGAGTACTGAAAACACTGCAGCCTCCAGTGGATCGCTGAAGGCGTAGAAGGCCTCGCTGCTGTGTTTTTTGATCATTTCAGCTAACTTTTCAGCGTAAATTCTCTCCTCCTTTTTCAGAGCTTTTGATGTCCTCAGCCACCTTTCAGCCATCTTTTTAACCTCCATCCTCACACTTGAAACGCTCCTACCCATTCAGAACACCTCCAGAGTCAGTTGCCCCGATATTTTAGGATAGAACCGCTGAGTCAATCCGTTGACTCCCACATCGGCAATATAGTATCCTCCCGCATCCTCCTCAACGTAGATGTATCTATCGGCAAGATTTGTTATGAAGTCGAAGATTCGATCTCTTTCGGTTGTGAGATATATCAGAAGCCTGTCTCTGCCGATCTGTCTCAGAAGCATCACAAAATCTTCAAGGGTGTAGAAGCTGCAATCTTCAAAAAGCAGTGGATCGTGTTCGATGAACACCGTGTCCTCGTAAGAATTGAGCAGTATTTCCATGACCTGGTGTATTGTAAAGCCCCTTCTGATGTGCAGATTTCCGTCTATTCTGTCGATAATGGATGAGTGGTTTCCACAGATGTACATGGACGGAAATCTACTGTCGGCGCTTCTGATGCTTTTTGCGCAAACTTCAGCCGGTGCTGATAATGCCGTAAATCCACCATCTATCTGGACTGACAGTACCTCTATCATGTAAGGTAATGCGTCCCGGAAAATAAGAAGTTCAACCCCCGGATGCAAGTGAAAAAGATTATACATATTGAGGTATGTTTTATGTCAATGCTCTCATGGGACGAGAGTCTGTTCAGAAATATTGAAGTTTTCGACCCTGATTACATACCAGATGAAGTTCTGTTTAGAGATGGGCAGATAAGACAGCTCGTCTCATGCATAAAACCCGTTTTCCACAGCTCATCTCCCATAAATGCCTTCTGCATTGGCCCACCATCCACTGGAAAAACCTCGACAATAAGGTATGTTTTGAGAGAGGCCGAGGAGGAGATTGAGGGGTTCAAGTACTCATACATCCGTTCTCCAAGGTTCAAGGAGCCTTACAAGATTTTTGCAAAAATATTTCAGGATGTTATTGGACATCAAGCTCCTGCGACCGGAATAAGCAAGACTGCGATGATGGATAGGGTCTGGAGAAATCTTGAAGACCCTCTTGTGGTGGTTCTGGATGACGTGAACTTTCTCAGCAAAAATTATGCTGACGAGGTTCTTTACGAGATACTCAAGGCTCCTGAAGAGTACGGGGTGAAGGTGGGGGTTATTGCTGCTGCAACCGACATACGGTTTCCGATGCTTCTCGATCCGTTTGTAGGCGCCATTTTTCACTATGTGGAAATTCACTATCCCACCTACACTTACTCTGAGGTGAGGGAGATACTTAAAAAGAGGGTCGAATACGGTTTTATACCGGACGTTTTTGAAGAGGAGGCTTTTGAGAGGGTGGTGGAGATAGCTCACAATGCAGGGGACGTCAGATACGGGATATATCTCTTAAAAGCTGCCGGTATGAACGCAGAAAGCAGGGGGAGCAGAAAGGTGCAGGTTGAGGATGTGGAAAAGGCAAATGCAGGGGAGTCTCTATCCTTCATTGCGAAGATAGTTTCCGCATTAAACAGTGAGGAGAGGGCGGTTTTGAGGATTATATACTCTCAAGAGGAGATTTCGACAGGGGACCTGTACGATCTGATCCACAGTGAGGTCAGAATGGGATACAGGAAGTACTACAACGTTCTTGAGAAACTGGAGAGACTCAGATTAATTGACATTGCTTTTGGTGACAAAGGAAGGGGAAAAACAAGGTACATCTACCGGAAATTTGATCCTGAGGTGGTGGAGAAGGCTCTGGAGTTTTAGGAAAATTCCAAATAACCTGTATGAAACTTTTTTGCGTGGCTCTGGTAGAGAAGGTGATAGGTCTTTTAGAAAATCAGAGCGGGCTCTCTGTCAGGGAGATCTGCATTGCCCTGCAAATTGAACCCGAAAGGGAAAGGGAAGTATATGGGGTTTTGAAAAAAGCTGCGAAAGTTCTGAAAAGAAAGGGGAAAAGGCTTCTGATGCAGCCTCCGAGATGCAAGAAATGTGGATTTGAGTTTGAAAAAATGAGGGCAACAAAATGCCCGAGGTGCAGGAGTGAGTGGATAGAGGAGGCAAGATTTTTCATAGATTAAAGGAATTTGGAGGCAAACGTTTCCGGCTTTGAGTGACATTCCTCTTTAAAATTGCACAAATCGCAGTATTTGCTCTCCCTTTTTTCCGGAAGAAAGCCCCTCTCTACCATTTTGACCCTCTCAATAAGCTTCAACACTCTTCTTTTCGTTCCATAGCCAGTTTCAGCACTTCTCAGGTCTCCCGAATAGGCGTAGTAAATCCTCGCTCCATCAAATCCGATTAATGCTGCAAATCCAGCCTTTATCACATCTCTCAGCCACACACCCTTTTCCGGAGGGTTAAGGGAGATGAACAGCGGGACATCTCTTTCCCCATCCCTCACGATCTCATCAACAACCATACCAACACCGAGCTTCTCGGATCTGACGTAAACATCAAAGTCAACAGTGCGTAGGCCGTGATCTATGTAAACAAACTTTTCTGCAGCTCTTCTGAAAACACCCTCGTCAAAGTTTTCATAGAGAGATCTTGTTCTGCTTTCGGCCCATTCTAGATCGAATCCCTGTCGAAAACTGAAATATATTTCCCTCACAGCATGTATCTCCGCAAAAACGTTCTCTCCAAAGTGGATACGGTAATAGCAAAGTCTCGGACATGTTAGATAGCTCACAACATGGCTTAGTCCTATCACTGCAAAACATCGCCACCAACATTTTTAACCCTGTCGGTTAGTTTTAACACATGAAAAAAATTCTTGCGATCTCCGACACTCATCTTAAAGACTGGAACATTCCCGAAAGGCTTGATGAGATGATGAATGATGCCGATATGCTGGTTCATGCCGGAGATTTTGACAGTTACGCCGTTTACAAAAAGTTCTCAGATTATGATCTAGTGGCGGTTGCTGGAGACAGCGATGATGAAAAGATCAGAGAGGAATTGCCCGATTCTGCAGTGTTCGAAGTGGAGGGAGTGAGGTTTGGTGTTGTGCACAGGGGGAATTACATTAACCAGTTTCACGACCTCATATACAGAGCGATGGAACTCAATGTCGACGTTCTCGTATTCGGCCATCTACATCGTTTTGTACTTGAGGAAGTGAGGGGGAGAGTCATCGTCTGCCCCGGCAGTCCGACAAGCCCGAGACTTTCTGTTGCTAGCTGTGCAGAGATTATTGTTGATGGGAGCAAAGTTGATGTCAAATTCCACGTTGTACAGCCGCTGTTTTGTGGGATGGATACCTTGAAAGCTTTAAGAGGTGGTTGTGGGTGAGGGTGTTTGTGCCTGAAAACTGGGATGAGATTAAAGAAGAACTGTCAAAACACGGAAGGGTTGTTGAAGTGAGAAAGGGGAACGGTGAAGGAGAGTGCTGCGCCCTTATTGGCAGGTCGCTTAGAATGATTGCCGGACCAAAAAATATGAGGGACGCTCTTGAAACCCTTGCAGATCTGGGTTTTGATTTTGCGGCAATAATTGGCTTTGACTTTGAGTTGGAGGGGCTCGAAAAAGGCATCGGTTTTAAGATTCCCCGAGTGAGAAGTGTAGAAGAGGCTCTTAACGCTCCTGAAGTTGAGTCCCTGAAATCCATTGTTCTCAAAACCAAATGTGTTGATGGAGTTGAGAGGTGCGGGGCAATAGGTATCTTTGTGGGTTTCGTGAGGAGGAATTCCGGTGGCAAGAAGGTAAGGCAGCTTGAATACGAGACTTATGATGACCTGCTTGAAGAGAAGGCAAAGGAGATAGAGGAGAAGATAAAAAGCATGCCAGGAATCGTTAACGCCAAAATATATCACAAAAAAGGGGTTCTTATGCCAGGCGAGGACATCGTTTATATTGCGGTGATGGGCGAGCACAGAAAAGACATATGGGAGCCGTTGAAAAAGGCAGTAGAGATAATGAAAGAGGAACTGCCGGTATGGAAAAAGGAGGTTTACGAAGAAGACGGCGAAATGTGGGTTCACGATAAGGAATAGAGGAGGATTTTTGTCAGCAATCCACCGTACTTAACGAACCTATCGTGAATTAACTCGAGTCCCACTCTCTCCGCACATTCCTCAAATATTCTGTACTCTGCAGTGATCAAAACAAGTCTGTCGTTCATGCACTTTTTAGCTGCAATGGCGAATTTTTCGTACAGTAGCCTTATGGCACTCTTTTTCCAGATTCTCAGACCGTAAGGCGGATTGGTGGCGATTATGTCGTAACTTCCGCTCAACTCTGTGGCATCACCGAGACTGAATGTTATTGTGTCTGCAACCCCAGCACTCTCGGCGTTCAGCGTTGCACCCTCGAGATGTTTCCTGAATTTCTCAGTTCCGTAGAGTTCCATTCTGATACTGGAAATTTTTTCACTATCGTTCTTGGTTATCTGGCAAAGATTCTCGTAAGCAAAACTCCTTTTGTTGGGGACGTTCCTGCCCATTAGCGCAGCCTCTATCGGAATTGTCCCACTCCCGCACATCGGATCGATAAGCGATTTTTTGGGATTCCACCCAGCAATTTTCAGCATTGAGCAGGCAATTGTTGCGTTGAGATGTGCAGGATGGTTGTAGACCCTCCACCATCTTCTGTGCAGGGCGTCATCACCGGTTGTGTCAATACCAACAAAAAACTCGTTTTCCACAACTTCCGCCCGAATGATGACGTCAGGATTGTTCAGATTGACCTTCAGTCTTTTTCCGTAGCTTTCCTGAAAACTGTCTATAACAGCCTGTCCCGCAACTCTTGCAACATCAATGGATGTAAAATTGTGAGTGCCACTTCTCATGCTTCTTATCGCAAAGCTTTTTCCGTTGAGAAAATCAAATTCAAGGTTCTTCACCGCACTGTAAATGTCATCGAGACCTGAAAACGTCCCCCTGTAAAGCAAAACGTTCAGCCTTTCAAGGGTTCTCGAATACCTGTTAATCCTATCGATGAGTTTTCTGCTGCCCTCAAAAAACAATCTTCCCTTCCCTACCCTTATTTCTGTAACATCACCCCCAAGCCTCCTGACTTCCTCCGCTGCAACGTCCTCAAGTCCCGGAGCGAGTGTTGCGTAGAACTTCACCGCTCACAGTATGTCCACCTTACAGTTTATAATTTTCCCAAAACACTTTTCTTCACTGGTAAATAGGATGGATGGTGATCGTAGAGGGAAAGCCATACACGAACGAGGAAATACTGTCAATCCTGCATCCTCTCGTAGGAGAGTGGTTTCTTTCAAAATACTCTGATTTTACCCCTCCTCAACGCTACGCCATTGTGGAGGCTTTTAAAGGTAACAACGTACTGATCACGTCTCCTACCGGAAGTGGGAAAACTCTTGCTGCTTTCCTGTCGGCGATAAGCATGCTTGTTGATAGAGCTGAGAGGGGTGAGCTGGAAGATAGGGTTTACGTCGTCTATGTTTCACCACTCAAGGCTCTGAACAATGATATAAAGAAAAACCTTGAAGAGCCGCTCGAGGAAATTTACAAACTGGCAGAGAGAAAGAACGTCAGGTTGCAGAAAATTAGGGTCGCCGTTAGAACGGGAGATACCGATGCTTCAGAGAAGCAGAAGCAGATGAGAAAACCACCCCACATCCTCATAACCACACCCGAAACGCTTGCCATAATTCTGTGCAGCCCCAGGTTCAGCAAATCTCTTACGGAAGTGAACTTTTTGATTGTGGACGAGATACATGCGATGGCTGAGAACAAAAGGGGTGTGCATCTGTCTCTCTCGGTCGAAAGACTTCAGAGAATTCAAAAAGGGAAGATGGCAAGGATAGGGCTCTCTGCAACGATTTCCCCGCTGGAGGAGATTGCAAGATTTCTCGTGGGCTACGAGTACGGGGTGGAAAGGAGCTGCATTGTTGCCGATGTGACATTTGAAAAACCCGTGGATATCAGGGTTGTATCTCCGATAAACGACTTTTTTGGAGCGAATGCTGATGAAATAAGTGAAAGGCTGTACGATCTGCTGGCAGACTATGTTAAAAACTCAAAAACGACCCTGATATTTACAAACACCAGAAGCGCAACAGAAAGGGTGGTGTATCATCTAAAGAAGAGGCTAAAGGATTTCCCGATTAAGGCGCATCATAGCTCTCTCTCAAGAGAGGTCAGACTTGAGGTGGAGAACGGGTTAAAAAATGGGACCCTGAGATGCGTGGTTTCATCCACAAGCCTTGAACTCGGTATTGACATCGGATATATAGACCTCGTAATTCTTCTGGGCTCTCCAAAAAGCATAAACAGGGCACTGCAGAGAATCGGGAGAAGTGGACACAGACTGCACGAGGTAAGTGTCGGAAGAATCGTGGTTGTGGATCAGGATGATCTCATAGAGTGTACGGTTCTTGCTGAAGAAGCGAGAGAGAGAAGGCTGGACAGGATCAGGATACCGAAAAAGTGTCTCGATGTTCTCTGCCAGCATGTCGTGGGAATGGCCATTGAGAAAGTATGGACCGTTGACGAGGCCCTGGCCGTTATCAGGAATGCATATCCGTACAGAGAGTTAACGAGGGAGGAATTTCTGTCAGTTTTGAGGTATCTCTCAGGCACATTTTCAGAACTCGAAAAGAAAAGGGTTTATGCGAAGATATGGTTCGATGAGGAGGAGGGTGTTTTTGGTAGGAGAGGCAAGCTCATCAGGCCGATTTATTACCTCAACACAGGAACAATACCCGACGAGGTTGCGGTTAAGGTCATAACGAAGGATGGAAAAAGAGTAGGGAAGGTTGAAGAGGAGTTTGCCGAAAATCTCGTTCCCGGCGACATCTTCGTACTCGCCGGAAAAACATTCAGATTCCTGAAGGCAAAGGGAATGAGCATAATCGTTGAAGAGGTGGAGGGGGAGAGACCAACTGTTCCAAGCTGGTTCAGCGAGCAGCTTCCTTTGAGCTACGATCTGGCATGCAGGATCAGGGAGTTCAGGGGATGGATGGAGAGAGTTCTCGAAGAAAAAAGCCGTGACGAGGTGATCGATCTCCTCATAAAGAATTACGGAATCGAAAGTAATGCTGCAAATGCCATATACCGCTACTTCATGGAGCAGAGACTTTTCAGTGAGATACCAACGGACAGAAAGCTTGTAATTGAGAAATATGAGGGTGAAAGAAACTACTACTTTTTCCACACACTTGTGGGCAGGAGGGCCAACAGTGCAATAGCGAGGGTTTTTGCATACAGAGCAGGTATGATAAAGAACTGCAATGTTCAGATGGGTGTGAACGATAATGGTTTCGTGCTGATACTCCCTGAAAACAGGAGATTGAGTGATGCGGAAATTGAAGGACTCTTCATGCTGCCGAACTTCAGGGAGCATCTCAGGAAGGCTCTGGACAGAACTGAACTCCTCAGAAGGAGGTTCAGGCATGTGGCAGTAAGGAGTCTGATGATCCTTCGAAACTACATGGGGAGGGAGAAAAGTGTCTGGAGGCAGCAGTTCAGCGCAGACTCAATCCTGAACTTTTTGAAGCGTTACTTTCCCGACTTTCCCGTCTTGAAGGAGACCTACAGAGAGATAATGGAGGATGCCATGAACATCGATGATGCCATGGACTTTCTGGAGAAGGTTGGAAAGGAGATTGAGCCTGTAATTGTAAGAACGCCGTATCCAAGTCCATTTGCCTTCAATCTGTATCTGCTTGGAGACCAGGATGTTGTGCTTATGGAGGACAGAAGGAAGGTTCTGCGAGAACTTCACGAAAAGGTCATGGGTGTGATACAGAATGCACCGAATTAAGATGTATCTGGACTTCATTAAAATAGAGCACACCCTGTTTGCCCTGCCATTTGCATACGCCGGGGCATTTCTCGCTGCTGGCGGGTTTCCGGATCTAAGGGTGTCCTTTCTGATTTTAACAGCCTTTACAGGGCTCAGAACTGCTGCAATGGTTTTCAACAGGATTATAGACCGGGAAATAGATGCCAGAAATCCCAGGACAGCTTCAAGACATCTCCCGGCCGGATTGATTGATCTGAAGGAAGCTTATGCGATAGCAGTTGTATCTCTGGCCATTTACTTCCTCTCGGCGGCTTTGATAAACAAAACAGCTCTTCTGCTTTCACCAATTCCAGCAATTACCGCATACATTTATCCCTATCTGAAAAGGTTTACGTGTCTCTGCCACTACGTTCTCGGCCTGAATCTCGCCTTTGCCCCTCTCGGGGGTTGGATAGCCGTAACAGATTCCGCAGACATCTTCGGCAGCGAACTGATTCCGGCATTGATCGGAATTGCTGTTATCTTCTGGGTGGCGGGCTTTGACATTATCTATGGACTCCAGGATATAGAGTTTGACAGGAAAGCGGGTTTGCATTCTATCGGCGCACACTTCGGTGTTAAAACCGCAATCTGGGTTTCGAGGATCAATCACATTGCTTTCTTTGTATTTGTTTCCATTGCGTTCTATATCTACCGTGCCGATCTGGCACTGGCCTTTCTTCCGGTAATTGGAATGCTGCTGTTTTACGAGCACTTTACGGTGAGAAAAGGATGGGACGAGGCAAAAATTCAGATTGCGTTTTTCTACATGAACGCTGCGGTTAGCGCAACCCTTCTCCTGTCGATCTTTGTTCAGGTTCTTAAAAATAAATTTTAGCCGTATCCAACGAATGGCTTTGTGGCCATCTGTATTCTCTCGGTTTTCATCCTCTCCTCAAATCTCTCGTAGAAGCTTAGCATGGTCTCGTTGATGCTCGGCTTTACCTTCTTTATTGCTTCAAGGAAATGCCTCATTTCAACCTTTTCCGCATTCACGTTTTCTCTGATTGCGATCATCACCG
This sequence comes from Archaeoglobus neptunius, assembly GCF_016757965.1. Classification (NCBI taxonomy): domain Archaea; kingdom Methanobacteriati; phylum Methanobacteriota; class Archaeoglobi; order Archaeoglobales; family Archaeoglobaceae; genus Archaeoglobus; species Archaeoglobus neptunius. Next base: position 14,524 of record NZ_JAEKIW010000015.1, read on the forward strand.
CTTCCCGGCATACTGCTTCAATGTCCGCTCCAACGTATCCTTCTGTTATTTCGGCAAGCTCGTCAAGGTCCACGTCATCTGATAGTGGCATGTTTCTGGTGTGTATCCTGAGTATTGCCAGTCTGCTCCTCTTGTCCGGTGGTCTGACGAAAACGAGCCTGTCGAATCTCCCCGGCCTGAGCAGCGCAGGATCAAGGATATCTGGTCTGTTGGTCGCACCTATCACAACAACACCGTGCAGTTCCTCAAGCCCATCCATCTCGGTTAGGAGCTGATTAAGAACTCTTTCGACAGCCCTGCTACCCTCATCAACTCCTCTCAACTGGGCAATAGCGTCAATCTCGTCAAAGAATATTATACACGGAGCGACCTGTCTCGCCTTCCTGAATATCTTTCTCACAGCCTTCTCACTCTCTCCCAGCCACTTGCTGAGTATCTGCCCACCCTTGATGCTGATGAAGTTAGCCTCGCTCTCGTTGGCAACCGCCTTGGCGATCAGAGTTTTACCGGTTCCGGGCGGTCCGTAGAGCAGCACACCCTTTGGCGGCCTTATCCCAAACTTCTTGAACTTTTCAGGGAACTTCAGTGGCCACTCAACCGCCTCAATGATCTCTCTTTTCACGTCCTCCAGTCCACCCACGTCCTCCCAGCTTACTTTGGGTATTTCGACAAAGACTTCTCTCATTGCTGACGGCTCAATCTCCCTTAACGCTTCCATAAAGTCCTCCCAGGTAACCTTAATGGACTCAAGGATCTCCAGAGGAATCTCGTCCTCATTTAAGTCGATCTGCGGGAGAAATCTTCTCAGAGCCTTCATAGCTGCCTCCTTGCACAGGGCCTCGATGTCCGCCCCAACGAAACCGTGAGTCTGATCTGCAAGACTGCGCAGCATTGACTTTGTTATTTCCGCCTCAAGATCAGACAGAACATCGCTGGGAAGGAGATTTTTGGCCGCCGCCTCTATTTCCTCTGCAGTTTCGGAGTTTTTAACCTCGTCATAGAAGAAATCAAGAGTTTTCAGCACCTCAACGTCATCAACGTTTTTTCTGTATCTCTCTATTGCGTCAAGGACAAATTCTCGTGCGTATTTTGGCTCAAGAGGCATGTTTCTGGTGTGTATCTGGAAGATCTCGTATCTCCCTTCCCTGTCCGGAACTCCAATCTCGATCTCCCTGTCAAATCTGCCCGGTCTCCTCAGGGCAGGATCTACAGCGTCTATTCTGTTGGTGGCTCCGATAACGATAACCTGTCCCCTCTCTTCAAGTCCGTCCATCAGTGTCAGGAGCTGAGCCACAACCCTTCTCTCAACCTCCCCCGTAACGTCCTCCCTTTTAGGAGCTATTGAATCTATTTCATCAATAAAAATAATCGAAGGCGCATTCTCCTTTGCCTCCTCGAAAATCTCCCTCAATCTCTGCTCAGATTCACCGTAAAATTTGCTCATTATCTCTGGACCGTTAATTGTATAGAAGCTCGCTCCAATTTCATTGGCAACCGCCTTGGCGATCAGAGTTTTACCGGTTCCGGGCGGTCCGTAGAGCAGCACACCCTTCGGCGGCTCAATCCCAAGCCTCTGGAAAATCTCGGGATATCTCAGGGGCAGCTCTATTACCTCCCTGACCTTCTGAAGCTCATCTTTCAGACCACCGACATCCTCATAGGTAATCCCTGCCTTTCCGAATCGCTCAAATCCCTTTGCCGGCCTGTCCCTGTAAACGACCTTGGTGGATTCATCAATTACAACCGGACCTTTGGGCTCAGTTTTAACTGCAACGAACACTACCGCCTGATTCTGCTGGTTGTATCTTCCAAAGCCTGAGAGGGCCGGAGCTCCAACAAGGGGTACGAGATCCCCCTCAACGACAGGTCTTTTCAGAAACTGATGTTTGAGATATTCTCCAATATCAACTCCGTAAATTCTTAAATCCATCTTTTTGAGTGGAGCAAGAATAACCGTTTTTGCTGGCTGATATTCAACTCTCCTGACTTTAACGACATCCCCCACTCCAACTCCCGCATTCTCCCTGATGAACCTGTCAACCCTTATGATGTTCTTACCCCAGTCTCTTTTTGGGGCTCTCCAGACCTTTGCAACGGTTTTGCGAGCCCCTTCTATTTCTATAATATCACCGGGGGATATCTGGAGCTTCAACATTGTATCAGGATCCAATCTGGCGATTCCCCTACCCGAGTCACTCGGATAGGCCTGATTAACTTTGAGCGTGATTTCCATCTCCACCACCTGCTACTATTTTTTAACCTAAACAGTTTTTATTTTGGAGATAAAAAAGGCTTGTGGTGGTTTGATGAAAGTCGCAATATTTGATGCATTCAACGGTGCAGGAGGAGATATGATAATCGCCTCCATGTTGGATGTCGGTATCAGAAAATCAGAGATTGACGAAATTCTCTCCTCAATAAATCTCAAAATTGACTACAGAATTGAAAAAGCTGACGTTAAGGGGATACGTGCGAGGCGGATCAGGGTAATGGAAAGGGGAAGGGTTAAAAGAAGTTTTGAGGATGTTGTATCCATAATAAAAAGCTCCGGCATTGATGGAGAAGTTAAAAATGACGCATTGAAAATATTTGAGATTCTGGCGAGAGCTGAGGGAAGGGTACACGGAAAAGATTACAGAAAGGCAGTTTTTCATGAGGTTGGATCTGATGATGCAATTTTCGATGTACTGTGCTCGGCAAAAGCGTTCAGAAATCTGGCCGATAAAGGGTACAGCTTTTTTGCAAAACCCATCAGAGTCGGGAGCGGCTTCATTGATTTTTCCCACGGGAGGTATCCCGTCCCATCCCCGGCGGTTCTTGAGATCCTGAAGGATGCGAAGATAAAGATTCTGATGGAGGGAGAGGGGGAGCTGCTGACGCCCACCGCTGCGGCAATCCTCTCGTATTACTGTGATGATTTTCCGCCGTTTCCGATGAGGATCGAGAATGTTTCCTACGGCGCTGGTAGCAGGGAGACGGAGGTGCCGAATGTTCTTAGGTTGATTCTTGGCAAGGTGGAACTGCATGATAGCATAGCAGTGATAGAGACGAATCTTGACGATGTGAGTGGAGAGTACATGGGGTATGCGATGGAGAACCTGATTCAAGTTGATGGCGTGCTTGATGTAACAACAATTCCGGCTTTTGGTAAAAAAGGAAGGCCGGGTTTTGTGATGAGAATAATAGCGAATCTGGACAGAGCTGAGGAGGTGGCTGAGGAAGTGATGAGACAAACCGGAAGTCTCGGAGTAAGAATAATACCGGTTTACCACCGACAGATAGCTGAGAGAGAAGAGTACAGGATGAAGGTGAAAATCCGGGGCGAGGATTTTGAAGTAAGATTTAAACGCTCTCTTCCTGAGTTCAGGCACATGAAGCCAGAATTTGATGACATTGCTATGATCGCCAGCAGGCTTGATATCCCGATTCATGAGGTTTACCGAAAAGTGCTGAGGGTGCTTGAAAATGCTGATACCGAGTGGAAGTAAGTGTGTTGACTCTTTACTCGGAGGTGGGGTTGAAACCGGAACGGTGACGCAAATCTATGGCCACAGTGGTACCGGAAAAACAACTCTCTGCCTGATGTTTGCCAAAAATGCTGCAAAGGAGTTCAAGGTGGCATTTATTGATACCGAGGGCCTGTCTGCCGAGAGGGTCAGGCAGGTTTTCGGTGATGTCGGTCTTTTCGCCAACGTTTTCGTCTATGAGGTTTATCAGTTCAGACAGCAGGGGGTCGCTTTGAAGGAGGCAGAGAAGCTCTGCAGGAGTGAAAATGTCAGGTTAATCATCGTTGATTCCTTCACATCGCTCTATCGCAGTGAGCTTGAAGATGAGGGCAGGCAGCTCAGAATAAAGAGGGAGCTAACCTCCCAGCTCACGTATCTGCTCGGAGTTGCAAGAAAACACGATGTTGCTGTGGTAATAACCAACCAGATGTACACCGATGTTAAGACCGGCATGGACAGACCGCTGGGAGGGCCGAGCATAGACCATCTGTCCAAGGTCATTCTGGCGCTGGAGAGAAGCGAAGACGTCAGGAAGGCCACGTTGATAAAACACAGATGGATGAGGGAGGGGACAAGCTGCTTTTACCGCATAACTGACAGGGGAATTGAGCCCTAAAGATTACTTCAGCAAGGGAAGGTTTCCTGTAACCCTGTCAATTTTCCTCTCCTCGTCCGGACCTATAACGATGGCTGTAACAGTTCCGGGTGGAATTTCCGTTAAACCTGCATCCTGAACAACACCTGTTACGAGTCCGAGAGTTTCAGCCCTAACCCTCACCCCCATGAGCTCTTCCAGACTCTTAACCTTAAGAACGATCTTCTTCTGCCCTTCGTCAAGCCACCTTCTTCTCAAATCAGGAGAAGATCGGATATAACCAATAACTGCAGCATGAGCAACCTGAACTGCCAGCTTACCTCTCGACAATTTTAAATCGTCCCTTACAACAATCACCTGTTTTAATTCATTCTTCATCTCCAAAACCATATGATCTCAGTTCTTCAAGCGTTACAGGCTTTGATTTCTCCTCTATCCACCTTCTTCCAGCTTCCTTTGCCTCCTCCTCATCAAACTCTGAAAGCACTATTTTATCTGCTTCAACACTTTTTATACAGGCTTTCGGAATTGCCAGAAATTCGGCGCCAACCTTCACTATTAGTCTGTCCCTGTGAACGTCAATGCTCTCTCCGAAACTCACACTGTCCTTGAAAACGTACTTGCATATCAGGTCCATGTTGGGAATTGACTGGAAATTTTAAATCTTTTGCTGATGAAGATTGAATTGGGACTTAAGCAGACCACGTATTTTCCGGGCAACACTTTTTATACTATTGGGAACAATTAATAATTATATGATCGCTCTCCTCAACCCCAACGCCAACGTTGAGGTCGTGAAAACCCTTGACATATCCACTCCACCCCTCTCTCTTGGTTATCTGGCGGCAGTGTTGAGGAGGGAGGGTTTCAGGGTAAGGGTAATTGATGACCTTGTGGAGAATGTGGGATTTGAGGAACTGCTGAAGAGAGTAAAAAATGCACTGGTGGTTGGAATAACTTCGACAACCCCGACATTCAGCTCAGCCATGAGATATGCGAAAAAAATAAAGGAGGCCCTTCCAAACATACAGGTCATTCTGGGTGGTGTGCACGTTACTTTCAAACCCTACGACCCATTAAGATCTGGTTACGTTGATGCAGTCTGCATTGGAGAGGGAGAGGAGACTATAGTGGAGGTGGCCGAGAGGGTGGAGTCCGGAAACGGGCTTGATGGTGTTAGAGGTATAATTTACAGGGACGAAAGCAGAATCGTTAACAACGGGCCAAGAGAGCCAATCAAAAACCTTGACTCCCTTCCATTTCCCGCATATGACCTGATGCCTCTTGACAGCTACAGGATATTTGGATACAGGCTCGGACATTTTCCGGTCATAACATCTCGCGGGTGCCCATTTGGATGCAGATATTGCAGTTCCTCCACCTTTATGGGGTTTAGATTCAGGGCTAGGAGCGCCAAAAACGTGGTTGATGAGGTAGAGTGGCTGGTGAACGATTACGATGCAGAACACATAGCCTTCAGCGATGACACATTCACCCTTAGCAAAAGAAGGGTCGAGGCAATCTGCGAGGAAATCAAAAGCAGGGGGCTGGACATAGACTGGAGCTGCTCTTCCCGGGTGGATACAATTAATGAAGATATGCTGAGAAAGATGAAGGATGCTGGTTGTTCAGCGATTTATTTTGGTATTGAGTCTGCAAGTGAGACAATACTTGAATTTTACAGGAAACGAATAAATCTTGAGAAAGCCATAAAAGCGATAGAGCTAACGAGAAAAATAGGGATTTCGGCCATCTGCTCCTTCATCATCGGAGCTCCGATGGAAAGAAGGGAGGATATGGAGTCCACATTAAGGCTTGCCCTTAAAATAGACCCGGATTACGCACAGTTTTCCATATTAACCCCTTATCCGGGGACTGAAATTTACCAGGAGGCAAGGGAAAGGGGCTGGTTGCTCACCGAAAACTACGATGAATACACGGCAGGAAAACCTGTACTGAAAAACTTTTACATGTCTTCAGAGGAAGTTTACAGATTTTTGAAGTACTGCTATCTTAGATTTTATCTCAGACCCAGATTCATTATCAGGGAGTTTAAAAAGGGTCATTTCAGAGTCGTTTGGGGAATTCTAAGGAAGACATTAAAAGTTTAAAATCGAAAAGATTATTTGCCACTCTGTTTGTTACCTTCTATGAAATTTGGTATAGAGTTTGTTCCAGATATGAAGTACTACGAGCTTGAATACTATGTAAAACTGGCTGAGGACAGCGGTTTTGACCACACATGGATTACGGACCACTACAACAACAGAAATGTCTATTCGATGCTGACAATTCTGGCCCTGAAAACAAGAACAATAAAACTCGGGCCTGGTGTTACAAACCCCTACCATATCAGCCCCGCTCTGACTGCATCTGCTATAGGAACAATAAACGAGATCAGCGGTGGAAGGGCGGTTCTTGGAATCGGAGCGGGAGATAAGGTAACCTTTGAGAGGATCGGAATCAGCTGGGAAAAGCCACTCAAAAGGATGAGAGAGGCCGTTGAGATAATAAGAGAGCTTACAAGCGGAAAAACCGTGAAGTACGATGGTGACATATTCAAGTTCAACGGGGCCAGACTCGGGTTCAAACCCGGTGATATTCCGATATACATCGGTGCACAGGGTCCAAAAATGCTTCAGCTTGCGGCAGAGCTTGGAGACGGTGTGCTGATTAACGCTTCACATCCAAAGGACTTCGAAGTTGCCAAGGAGAACATCGATGCCGGATTGTCAAAGGCCGGAAAGAGCAGAGATGCTTTTGATACAGTTGCGTATGCATCAATGAGTGTGGACAAGAACAGGGACAATGCAAGGAATGCAGCAAGGATTGTTGTGGCGTTCATCGTTGCCGGAAGCCCGCCAACCGTTCTCGAAAGACATGGTCTCAGTGAGGAAGCGGTGAACGGTGTGAGAGATGCTTTGAACAACGCATTCACAAAGGGTGACTGGGGTGGAGTGGCGAAGAGTGTGACCGATGAGATGATAGACATATTCTCAATCAGCGGCACCCCAGATGACGTTGTGGAGAGAATCAACGAGCTGTCAAAGGCGGGAGTAACGCAGGTTGTTGCGGGGAGCCCAATTGGACCCGATAAAAAGAAGTCAATCAAACTGATTGGAAAAGAAATAATTCCAAAATTTAAATAATTCAATTTTTTGATTTAATTGGTAAAATTTATCTCATCTTACCCATAGTATATTTCATGAGAGCTACCTGGAAGGGAAACATATCCTTTGGACTGGTTACGATCCCTGTGAAGGTATACAGTGCAGTACTCCCAAAGGAGATAAAATTCAATCTCCTCCATTCTGCAGATGGTGGCAGGATCAGATACAGGAAAGTTTGCGAGAAATGTGGCAGGGAGGTATCGAGTGATGAAATCGTAAGGGGTTTTGAAGTGTCGAAAAATGAGTATGTCATCCTGACTGATGAGGATTTTGAAAAGATCCCTCTGAATACGGTCAGAACTATAGAGATCAAACAGTTCTTTCAGCCAGAAGAGCTGGGGATCATATACTACAGCAACTTTTACTATGTGGTGCCGGACAAGGGTGGAGAGAAGGCGTACTACCTTCTCAAGAGGGCGATGATTGAGACGGAAAGCATGGCTGCCGGTAAGATGAGTATGAGAGGTAGAGAAAACCTTGTGGCTTTGAAAGCCTTTGATGGTGGATTGTTGCTGGCAACTCTCCATTACATTGACGAAATAAGAAATCCCTACGAGGTTGCGGGATGGGGTACTGAGGTAGAGGTTAGTAGCGAGGAGCTCGATCTTGCTAAAAAGCTCATTCTAGCCATGAAGAAGCCTTTGAAGATTGAGGAGTACAGGGATGAGTATAAAGAGGCTTTGATGCAGCTTATAGACGCAAAGTTAGCAGGAAAGGAGATCGCCGTTACTGGTGGTGTTGAGGAAGTAGAATCGCTGATGGATGCTCTTAAGGCAAGTCTTGAGTCTGTTAAAGGTGCATGAGCTGGTTTGACAAAAAGATAAGGCCGATGCTTGCAGTCAAAAGCCAGCCTTTCAGCAGCGAGGATTACATTTACGAGATAAAGTGGGACGGGACGAGATGCATAGCGTTTGTCGATGTTGAAGGCAAAAGAGTCAGACTTCAGAACAGAAGGCTGCTCGACATTACATATCGATATCCGGAAATCGATTTTTTATCTCTGAACCAGAATGCGGTACTGGATGGTGAGATCGTCGTCATTAAAGAGGGGAAACCGTCTTTTTCTCTTTTGCAAAAAAGGGAACATGTTGAAAGCAGGTTTAAAATAGAAATCCTCAGCAAAACAATTCCAGCGATATATGTCGCCTTCGATGCACTTTACACTCAGAAGGACGGCTGGATAATTGATCTGCCATTGATGGAAAGGAAAAAAGCTCTGGAGGAGGTTGTGGCCGGGTCAAAAAGGATATGGAAGGTAAGATGGATTGAGAAAGCCGGTGAAGAATTTTACAAGAGAGTTAGAGAGTTAGGACTTGAGGGAATAGTTGCAAAGAAGAAAGATGGCAGATACCTGATCGGTAAAAGGAGTGATCTCTGGAGGAAAATCAAAAAAAGACAGACTATGGATTGCATAATCGTTGGGTGGATTGAGGGCGAGGGTGAACGTGAGAGGTTTTTTGGATCACTCGTTCTTGCGGCACACTCAAACGGCAGGCTCGTGCATGTTGGAAATGTTGGTACCGGGTTTGACAGGGATTTTCTCGTCTGGTTTTCAGGAAAGCTGCGGGAGATAGAGGTGAAGACTCCGCATTTTGAGATAGGCAGGAAAGACGTGCACTGGGTTAAGCCCGTGTATGTGTGTGAGGTAGAGTTCCTGGAGCTTACTGAGGAAAACAAGCTCAGAGCACCGGTTTTTCTGAGATTGAGGGATGATAAAAGTCCTGAGGAGTGTAAAATCGATGAGGGTGTTAAGTGAGCTTTACTATCCTAATATGAAGGTCGTAGAGTCTGTTTGCAAGCTCTTCGAGCTTTTCTCTATCTTTAATCTTTCCCAGCCACCTGTCGGGAATATCAAACCCTGCTGCACCCTTCAATGCCCCGCATATTGCAGCAATGGAGTCAGAGTCCCCTCCTGCGTTTGCTGCCAATATCAGTGAATCCTCAAAATTTTCACCAGAAAAAAACGCATAAAATGCCATTGGCACTACATCAAGGGCCGACATCGTATTTCCGAGCTTTTCCACCGCAAAGTCAAGTTCTTTATCTGCAATTTCATAGGCGTACTTTATTTTTTCAGCCAGAAGGCTGTCAACAGGATCGACCCTTTTTAAAACTTCAGAAAGCATTTCCTCCTCGCTGAAATCGAGGAGATTGCATGCTATTCCAATTGCTACAGCTATGGCCCCACCGACTGCAGCCGTGCCCCTGTGAGTTACAATGGCCGACAGCTCGGCATATTTCTCTACCAGATTAAAGCTGAAATGATACACAAGGCCAACCGGAGCGACCCTCATCGCTGCACCACACGTATCACTCATAACACCAGCTCTACTCCATGGTATCCCACTTAACAGATTTGAAATGGCTCTGGTGGAACTCGGGCCAATCCTTCTGCTTTCTGTGGAGAGAAACCACGTCTTGAGTTTCTCTGCAAAGTCCTCAGGATTGAAATATGTGGTTTCAAGGATAGAACTGGCAAGAATCATCATCTGCTCCGTGTCATCCGTCCATTCACCTTCTTTCAGGTCGCCGTAGGGCGAAGGAAAAAAGTCCCTGATCTCCCCGTAGATTTGCTTTACTGCCTCTCTCAATAGCCCCTCTGCAGGCATTCCAAGGGCATCTCCAACGGCTATCCCAGTGATACAGTTTCTGAACTTTTTATCCATCAACCAACTCAATGGCAAGGGAAGATATAGTTTTTTTGCAGTAAACCACATATATAAGAAAGTTTCAGTATAAATAATGAAAAAACGTGTACTGATTGTCGACAACGATCGGGCAGTGGTTGAAGCTTTCAAGGACTTGCTTTCTGAAGGCTATGATGTGGCGATCGCCTCAGATGGAAAAGAAGGAATCGAGGCCTTCAGGACATTCAAGCCCGATCTGGTGATCGTTAACATGCTGATGCCCTCAGTTGAGGGGGTTGAGGTTGACATTCCACTGCCGCTGATGAACGGTGTTGAGTTTACAAGAGAGATTAAGAGGATTGATCCGGACATCAAGGTTATAGGCATCTCTGCCTTTGCCGCACACAGGGGAGATGAGTTGCTTGAAGCGGGGGCAGAAGATGTTGTTAAAAAGCCGCTAAGTAAGGATGAACTGATCAGCATAATCGAAAGGCATATACATTAGGGCCCCCTTTTCCTGAGATATTCCCTGATTTTTTCCGATTCCACCCAGCCCTTTTCCAGTCTTTCAACGAGTCTTGTTATTCTTGAAAGCTGTTCGGCTATTTTTTCTGTGGCATTCCTGTCTTCAACAAAGGATTCCACAAAACCATGTGCAGCAGCCAGAGGATTGCGGATGTGATCCACCAGAATGGCGAATTGCTCAATATTTTTATCCAGTTGTTCAATCAATCTTTCTTTTTCTTTTTTCAGTCTTTTTAGGGCAATTCCATACGATATGATTGCAGCGATGCGTTCGAGCAATTCCTTCTCCTCCTCGTCAAAAGCATCCTCCTCAATTGCGTAAACATTCAGAGAACCAAAAGTTGAATCCTTGTAGATGAGCGGAAGAGCAATTGACGATCCAAAACCCCTTTTCGTCGCCTCGTCCTTCCACATAAAGTCCGATCTCAAGTTACCCTTGATCACGATTTTTCTATCCCTGATCGCTCTTCCCGTTGGCCCCTGCCCGAGTGGTGAATCGTCCCACCTCACCTCAACTTCCCTGAAATAATTGCTCCCGTAGCCGGCGACAGGCGAAACACTACCGTCCTTGTTGGCGTATCCAATCCAGGCGTGTGCGTATCCCTCGTCCACGATTGTTTCACAGACTTTTTCCAGAATCTCCTTCTCATCCTCGGCCATTAGCACGGTTTCGTTAACTCTGGCCAGAACCCTAAACGCCCTCTCCACTCTTCTCCTGGCCTCAAGCTCATCCTTTATCGACTTCTCGTAGATCTCCGAAACTACCTTTAGAACCTTACTCTGGAATCTGACCAGATCGATTACAGTCTCCTTGAAGGTTACCGGGTCAGCAACAGAAGCCAGTTTCTCAACCAGAAGAATCGTTTTTGAAAGAGCATCTGATGGTTTATTGCCGCTTTTTATTATCCTCTCAACCAGCTCCAAATCAAGCTGTTTCATGACTTTCTCTACAGTTTTATCCCCCGAAAGCAGAGCAACGATCAGATTTCTGACCAAAGGTCTGGCAGTTTTTGCGATATCGGGAGGCAGATCCTTTGATACTTCGCTGAACCATTCTTCGAAAACCTTTTCTGCGACATCCGGGGGGACTGACATTGATATTACCTGAGGTCAATACAATTAATATGCCTATCGTTATAACCATCTGTATAACAAAACTTAAAATCACCCAACCCCAAGCCATACCCTCTTGAGCTCGTAAAAGGTGCCCTCTTCAATGGACCTTCTGATTTCATCCATGAGGCTCATGATGAAAAAGAGGTTGTGATAGGTGGCGAGTCTAAAGTACAGGAGCTCGTTGGACGTATAGAGGTGTCTGAGGTAAGCTCTGGAGTAGTTCTGACAGACGAGGCATTTGCACGTCCTGTCCACGGGTCTCGTATCCTCTCTGAATCCGGAGTTTTTTATGTGAATCCGGAACTTGTTTTTCCTGTTTCCACCCTCAGCCGGGCTGATGTAGAGATGCCCCCTCCTTGCCCATCTTGCAGGAGCGACGCAGTCGAACATGTCCACACCTCTTTCTGTGCAGTTGAACAGGTCTTCGACTGCCCCAATACCCAGAAGATGTCTTGGCTTCTCCTCGGGCAGCAGTGGAATCACCCAGTCCAGAATGTTTAGCATATCCTGCTTGCTCTTGCCCAGTGAGCCTCCAATTCCATAGCCTGCAAACTCCCTCTCCGCCATAAATCTTGCAGATCTCTCCCTTAAATCCCTATACTCTCCCCCCTGTACGACACCAAAAAGTGCCTGTCTCCTGTCGTAGTATTCCAGACATTCCTCAGCCCATCTGTGGGTTCTTTCCAGAGCTTTCTCTGTGTAGGCTCTGTCTGACAGGGGAGATGTGCACTCATCAAAGGCGAAAATAATGTCAGAACCAAGATTTGACTGAATTTCCATGGATTTTCTTGGTGTTAGCTCAACAATCCTGCCCGATTTTGGGTCTTTAAATCTCACTCCCCTGTCAGTTACAGAAGCAAGCTTTTTCCTCTCCTTCTGAATTTCCTTCAATCTTTCCTCCTTCAGACCCTCAAGAAATATGTTGTTGGCTATTTTTCCCACCCCGTGCTCCATCCCAAAGCCCAGTGAAAAAGCCTGAAAGCCACCCGAGTCCGTTACGATCGCCCCATCAAAGTTCATGAATTTGTGCAGCCCGCCAAGTTCCCTGATCAGCTCGTCGCCCGGCCTGAGGTGGAGGTGATATGTGTTTGCCAGAATAACCTCCACACCCATATCCTTCAGATCCCTGTTATCCAGGCCTCTGATGGCGCCCAGAGTTGCTACGGGAATAAAGACGGGAGTTTTAAAGCTACCATGACGGGTTTTAATCTTTCCAGCACGCATTCTGTCGAGAGTGTGTTTGATTTTGAACCTCATTCTGCGTTTTAGTTGGTTTTAAATTTTTAAAGATTGCCCGACTTTCTGGATCGGGGATTCTTTCAGAATGTCAGCCGAAGATGGTGGAAAGATTTATATTATTTGATCGGCACTCAGAATATGACTGACCAGTCAGTTAAAATCCTCGATGCAGCCTTAAAGCTTTATACAGCCAAACCACCTCATGATGTTAGCGTTGAAGAAATTGCGAGAGAGGCAGGAGTTTCGAAAAGTCTCATCTTCTATCACTTCCGGAACAAGCAAAATCTGATAAAAGCCACCGTACTGCATGCGTTTAACCGCATTCTTAATGAGTTCAATCCTGAAAGTCTCGAAGATTTTGTGAACTACGGAGTAGGTTTCATAAAGCAGAGGAGAGAGCTAATCGAGTTCCTGTTCTATGCCTTCGGCTACCTTCAGGGCGAAGTGGAAGAGGTTAAGACTGCTTTTGAGGAGGCGATGAAAAAAATTCAGCCGCTCTTTGAGGGGTGCCGGTATCCGAAAGAAACCGCCCTGGCTATCGCCGCAATGCTTGATGGGCTGTCCATTTATTCGCTGTACTGCGACATCGGAGAGCCTGACAGGTACAGACGAATTGCACTGGAGTTTGTTGAAAGTCAGAGGGTGAGAGAATGAGGATTCTGGTTTTTCTTTCCTTCCTGTTGTTGGTTGCCTCTGCAAATGCCCAGCCAATTGTGAGTGTCGGCTACCATACAATACCGGAAAAACCCTCGCCAGGCTACTTCATCATTTCAATAGATATTTCAAATTCGGGTACCGATGCCAGAAATCTTGGGCTGCTTGTTCAGGAGAACGAGGATGGGTTTTATTTTATTGACAACGGAGAGAAGAAATCGATCCTTTTCCTGAATCTCGGAGACCTCTCTGCTGGCAGCACCTCTGTTCAGATCAAGGCATATGCTGAGAAGTCCGGGATATACTCAGTAAGGGTGAAGCTGACGTACACCAACAACAGCGAAAGCTACGCCATAAATTCAATTTTTGGCGTTCTGGTTTATGCATCCCCTTTTATCTACACCGGGGATGAGATATCCCTGAAGCCGGGGGAGAGCAGGGTTGTGAAGCTTGAAATCAAAAATACGGGTGGAGGCGTTGAAAGCGCTGTATTAAGCCTCATATCGGATTACGTAACATCAAAGCCTGTTTTGATTGAATCGTGGCGTGGAGGAGAAACCAAAACGGTCTATATGACTGTAAGCGCTGATAGAAATGCGGCGGAGGGTGTTTACGAGGCGAACCTGAGACTGAATTACAGGTCTGAGTTTGGTGAAAGCGGTGTGGAGAATGTACCTGTGATTCTCAGAATAACTCCTGTTCCGAAAATCAGCATTAGGGCCCATACAATTCCGGAAAAGATCTACGTTGACTCGGACTTTACCCTTCAGCTCGTCCTCACATCCAGAAACTCTAATTTCAATAACCTGTCGGTGAAACTTGAATTGCCTGAAGGTTTCGAAGGAGAATCTTCAAAGTACATAGGTAGGCTCGATTCCGGAGAGAGTGTTTCGACTAACCTATCTCTCAAAGCTCCGAAAAAGAGCGGGAACTACAGACTGAGTCTCGTACTCTCAAACGGCAACATGAGTCAGAAATACGACATACCGATTTACGTGGCCGAGTACGGAAAAATTTCCATAGACCTTGCAGGAGTTTACACCTCACCCCAGGAAGTTCACGCAGGAGAGAGTTTCAAGCTATCAATTCAGCTTGAAAACAGCGGAAAACAGGATGCAAAAGCTGTTGAGATCAGACTGATCTTTCCTGAGGGGCTTGAGGGGAGAGACAGCTACTTTATAGGCACCCTCGAAAGCGGCGACTCTGCCACTGCCACATTCGAGCTTAAAGCTCTGGCTGACGGCAATCATGAGGTAAAGGCCAGAATCAGCTACATGGATCAGGCCTTTGAAGTACACGAAAAGGAAAGGAGCTTCACGGTTTACGTGTTTTCCTCAAACTATACGGCAGAGATACTGGCGGCGGTTTTCATTCTGGTTGTTGCTGGGATTGCAGCATACTTTAAGTTCGGGAGGAAGTAAGCGATGCTTGAACTGAGGGATGTGTGGAAAACCTACAGAATGGGAAAGGTGGAGGTCAATGCGCTGAGGGGAATAGACCTTGAAATTGAGATGGGTGAGTTCGTGGTTGTGCTGGGCCCTTCTGGCTGCGGGAAAACGACGATGCTTAACATTATAGGTGGGATAGACCGACCTACGAAGGGGAGCATAATTTTCGATGGCGTGGACATATCGCAACTCGACGACAGGGATCTGACGTTGCACAGAAGGAAGAACATTGGATTCATATTTCAGTTCTTCAATCTGATACCCACCCTAACAGCAATGGAGAACGTTGAGATTGCCGCTTCGCTGGTTGAAAAACCGAGAGATACAATGGAAGTTCTGGAGATTGTTGGGTTGAGAGAGAGGGCGAATCATTTCCCTTCTGAGCTGAGCGGTGGAGAGCAGCAGAGGGTGGCAATAGCAAGGGCACTTGTCAAAAATCCACCGCTGATCCTTGCAGATGAACCGACGGGAAGCCTGGACTTTGAAACAGGAAAGACCGTTCTTCAGGTAATGAGGGATATAAACAAGAAGGAAGGGGTGACCTTTATCCTCGTCACACACAATTCAGCGATTTCTGCCATTGCCGACAGGATAGTTCACCTCAAGGACGGGAGGATAGACCGCATAGTTGAAAATCCATCCCCAATGGAGCCGTATGACCTCAAGTGGTAAAATTCTCAGGACCAAGCTTTTCAGGGATGTTAAATCGCAGAAAAGTCTGTTTGTAGCAACGATCTTCATCCTCTTCCTTGGAATAATGCTATTCTGCTCTTTCTACCTGGCGTATCTCAACCTCCACGACACATACGAGAGCTTTTATGAGAGTTCGAATTTTGAAGACATCAGTGTAAGGGCTGCAGAACTCAGTGAAGAGGATATTCACAAGATAAAGAAAATAGATGGTGTTCTTGACGTTCAGCCGAGGATGGTTGCCGATGGAAAGGTTGTCGTTAACGGCAGAGAGTATCCTGCCAAGGTAATTTCCCTTCCAGAGAATGAGAGGATAGACAGGCTTTACATCGCAGAAGGGAAGAAAGGATTTGCTGTGATTAAGAAGTTTGCAGACTACCACGGTCTCCAGCCCAACGTCCCGCTGACCGTAAGGCTGGGTGAAAGGGAATACAAGGAGAAAATCTCAGCCCTTGTTTACTCTGCCGAGTTTATACTCATTTACGAGGAGGGAGAAGAATCCTTTACACCTTCTCCCGGTAGTTTCGCCATCGTTTACATCCCGGAGAAGGATATGCTGTCACTCGGCCAGAAATACAACGAACTGAAGATTAAGGTAAGTGATGAGAGCAGGAAGGATGAGATACTGAGCAGGATTCTCCAGGTTCTTGGAAACAGGGTTGAAGAGTTCCACACGGATGAAAAACAGGTAAGCAGAAGACTCCTGCAGGAAGACCTCGAGGGATTTAAAAGTCTGGCGGTCCTTTTTCCAGCTTTCTTTCTTCTGATAAGCGTCTTTTCAACTTACGCTCTCCTTTCCAGAATCGTTAGATTACAGTTTGGAAATATTGCAGTTATGAAGGCTCTTGGATTCACGGAAGGAGAGATCCTGAGGCACTACATGTGGTATCCTGCACTTGTCGGAATTTCTGCCTCAATTGCTGGAGTGACCGCTGGCTACGTTGCATCACAGATACTGACGTCCGAATACGTGAAGTTTCTCAATCTGCCCTATTTTGTATCAAAACCCCACCCGGAAATCTTTCTTGCTGCTGTGGTAACAGGCATACTCACACCCCTGATTTCCGGCCTTTTTGTTGCAAGAAACGCAGCGAAGATCAACATTGTCAGAGCTTTGAGGGGTTATTCAGAGGAGACATTTGGAGAGGGGTTTACAACCTTAATATCAAAATTTTTCACCAGAATTTTAAAATTAAAACTGATATACAGCCTTGCAGTAAGGAATCTTGCAAGAAACAGAAAAAGGACAGCAATCTCGCTCTTCAGCATTGTTGCCTGCACGTCATTGATCCTCAATTCCATGGTTTTCATCGACTCCTTCGATTGCGTTATGAATCTGCAGTTCGGGAAGGTCTATTCATACGATGTGAAGGTAAACCTCCAGAATTATGATGATGGAAAAATTCTGGAAAGGATAAAACACATGGATGGAGTTCTTTATGCAGAACCACTAGTCGAGACTGTTGTTTCCGTTGAGAAGGGCGGGGTTGTAAGCTCAACTCTTTTAATCGCCTCTCATTTCCAGAACCTATACAACGTTTACAACGTGAAGGGGGAAAAGCTGATAGCTTCGCATGGCATAATTTTTTCGACAACTGCGACAAAAAACCTCTCTCTCGTCAATGGCGAGAAGGTGACGCTGTACACAGAATTTGGAAAAGTTGTTGGAGAGGTTGAGAGTCTTGAATACATTCCGCTGTTTCCCGTAGCGGTGACAAGCCTCGACTACTTTGATAGTATTACCGGAAACAGGGGGTACAACACCATAGTTGTGGATGCCGAGGATGGAAAGGTTCTGGAAGTTGCTGAAAAGATAAGGAGCATTGATGGTGTTAGGAAAGTCAGCACGACATCCGAAGCTCACGAGTCTGTAATGGAGATTATGGGGTTCTTTTATGCGTTTGTTACATTTTCGTTGCTCTTTGGAGCATCCCTTGGCTTTGCAGCGATCTTCAATACAACAACAATAAGTGTGATCGAGAGGAGCAGAGAGTTTGCGACACTCAGAATGCTCGGATATACACCAAAAGAGATAGCGCTGTCCTTGATCTTCGAGAGCATAATTCTCGGTTCTGTGGGGTTACTAATCGGACTGCCAATAGCATACTCTACAGCCTACGGATTTTTCACATCCTTTGAGAGTGAACTATACTATCTTCCAATGGTCATATATCCAAGAACATACATTTTGACCGTGGTCGCAGTCTTTTTGGTGGTTTTTCTGGCTTTGATTCCTTCAATTAGGCGTGTGTCCAGAATGGATATCTCAAAGGTAACGAAAGAGATTGTAAGCTGAGTTTATTTCTCCCTGTGCAGTTCAATTATCTCAACGGCTTTTCCTGCCGTCCATGCAACGACATTTGAACAGTACTCCATCATGTTGCTGTTTACAGCCTCATTAAACTCCTTCGGATCCCAGAGGTTGAACGATCTTCCCATGAGCTTTTTCTGCACGTCCTGGCATCTGCAACTACCGAACTCCCGAACATACTCGTCATGCAACTCCTTTACAAGCCTGTAGGCTTTCATTGCCCTGAACATGTCGCCAAAATTCTCCCTCTCCCTCGGAAAGAGATAGCTGATCACCATCGATGCTCCGACCAGTGCACCACAGCTGCCATCTCCTGTTAGTCCGAGACCATCTGCAAGACCAGTCCCAGCTCTGAAAACGCTTTCACTCCAAATTCCGAGGCTATCGAAAATTGCAGCAATTGTGCTCTGGGCACAGCCGGTATTTCTCATTTCATACTCCTTCCCGAGTGTGGAGGCAACATCTCTTTTTGATGTCATGGAAAAAGTATTTTATTATTTTTTGTTAAAGTTTTTCCTTCAAACCTGGGACAGATAGTAGGATAACACCAGATGTGCCATCACACCAGTAAGCACGGAAACACCCAGATTTTCCCATTTTCTGTAGGTCGCAAACACAAAAGCCAAGGCCACAATGCCTGTCACCTCCTTTTTCGCCTCAATCGGAAAAGACACGAAAGAAGTGACGAATAGCGCCGAAAGTATGGCCGTTGACGAGTGCACGATCAAATCCCTGTCGAATCCTCTGAGTCTTTCACCAAAAATCATCGGCAAAAATCTTGTCAGGTACGTACCGACTGCAACCAGTATTACTGCAGCATAGCCTTCCAGCATTCTCTCACCTCCTCATTTTGAGCATCAATGGCGTCAGGATGGCTGCGAGCAGTATTCCGGTGGAGGTGCTGCCTAAATAGTGGAACAGCAGTGCTATGCTCCCGCCAATAATTGCAGATAGCGGTCTGGAATTCCGGAGATTTGAAATCAGGAGCACGAAGAACAAAGCGGTGAGTGAGAACAACAGGGAAGGGGCCAGAATTTTATTTGAGAGCAAAACTACTCCACTGAGAACTCCAATGACCGTTCCTGAAACCCAGGAAAGATAGGCTCCGACCTCCAGACCCAGCACGAATCTCTCATTCTTTACATCTGATGAATTATCCAGAGATACGGCAAAAACTTCATCTGTCAACCCAAATGCTGTCAGAGCCGGCCTTCTGATCTCAAATTTCTGAGAGAGGATGTAGCCATACACAACGTGCCTCAGATTTAAGATTACCGGGATAACCACAGCGTTTACAAGGGAGTCGGGAAATAATGAAACCAGCGCAAACTGGCTCGCTCCAGCAAATATCAGAACTGATGCGAGAATTGCCTTAACCTTGCCGAACCCCAGCGAAACTGCAACCACTCCAAAGGTCATGGCAACAGGTAGATAACCGATTACTATGGGAAAGCTGGCGACGAGACCCCTTCTGAACATTCTTGCCCATCCTTTATTTCAGAATAAAAATGTGTCTGGCATCGCCGATTTAAAGATAGTTGAACAGATTATCAACAGAAATTTAATTCCTGAAGCCCTGCAATTTCGCTCTTTCGTACTCTTTGTTTATCTTCTCCAGCTCTCTCTCCTCAACGTATGGAATTACTGCACCGCATGAAAGACAGAGCCACGGATACGGGTACACTCCTCCACCAAGCCTCGAAAGACCTTTTCTCCACGGTTCCTTCCAGAAGTATCTGGCATATCCCGCCTGTTTTGTCCTTCCTTTAATCATGATACCCCCACAGAGCGGGCACTTCTTTTCCATGACATGTCAATGAGAGCGCAATTTATTAGTCTTTGTGTATCACATTCAGCATGTACCTCACCGAGCTGATTGAGGAAGCTGCCAGCAACATGCCGAAAGAGAAGATGGTAATAATTGAGGAGGATTTCGTTACAGTCATAGGTGATGTGCATGCAGACATTGAGGCTTTAAATATAATCGAGAAGAAAATTAAAGGTTATGCAATTTTTCTCGGTGATTACGCAGATAGGGGAAAATACCCGATTGAGTGTTACGAGAAAATTCTTAAACTCTTTCTGGAGGAGAGAGCTCTGCTTTTAAGAGGTAACCACGAAAATACGGGTGTTTATCCTCATGAACTCCCATATCAGCTTGAGGAGAGGCTAGGTGAGGAGGGGAGAGAGATCTATGAATTACTTGTTAAAATGTGGCAGAAAATGCCGGTTTCAGCCCTCATCGAGAACAAGTTGTGGCTGGCCCACGGTGGAGTTCCCACAAAAAAATGCATGATTGACGTGGATGGATTGAGGTTTTCAGAAGTCTCAAAACCAGATGAGTACACGATGCTTGAGATCATGTGGAACGATCCTTGGGAGAGGGAAGAATGCGGGGAAAATCACAACAGGGGTGTGATGTACTTTTACGGTAAAAAGGCAACGGATGTGCTGCTTGAAGAGCTTGGTGTTAGGGCTGTAATAAGATCTCACGAGCCAAAGAAGGTGCTCAGAGTGGAACAGGATGGCAGGGTTATAACCATTGGCTCCTGTGCAAATCCCTACGGCATTGATGAGTTCGCAGTACTTCTGATTGACCTCAGCAGAGACTTTGGAAACGGCTGGGATATCGCCAGAAAGTTTGGAATGAGGTTCTCAATTTATAACGTTTAAACTGCCTTAAAAAGGTAGGATTGTTCTACTGATTTAGTAAAATTTATTAGTTTGTGGCTTTGAGTTGCTGACATGAACATCGAGACACTGATAATTGCTGTCGCAGGCGTTTTTGCAGTTGCATCATCCATCGGTGTTCTGCTGACGAAAGATAACTTCTACGCTGCCTTGTACATGTCGGTTACCATGCTTTTCGTAGCAGCGATTTACGCAGCCTTCAATTTGCAACCGGTGGTTGTTATAGTGGCCCTCATTTTTGTTGGGGCAGTTGGGATAGTTACGGTGGCTGTGGCTGCAACCTACAGGGCTAGAGTATCACGGCAGGTGAGTCTGTTTTGGACGCTGCCAGTCATCATCGTCTTCGGGATTTTGGCCTACGCCTACTACGGCCTTGCTGTTGAAAACCTGGAGATAACGAATCAGGGGGTGTTTTCAGCACTGCCAACCGATTACTTCTTTGTCGTTGTGTTCCTCTTTTCACTCGTTGTTGTAATGATGCTATCCGCAGTAAAACTTGCACGGGGGGTTGACCTGTGATCGATGTAGGGGTTTCTCAGCTTTCCGTAATTTTAACTGTTTCCGGAGCGATTTTACTGATTGCTTATCTGACAGCGGTTTCATCCAAGGACCTCATAAGACTTCTCATAAGCCTTGAACTGATGTTCGCAGCAGTATTTCTGGCTATTCTACCATTGTTCTCCATAAATCCCTCTATGGCGTATGCAGTGGCCATAGTTACTGCGTTTACAAGCAGTGGTGAATTGCTGGTCCTGATTACCGCCATAATAATGCTCGACAGAAGAAAGAGAGGTATAGAAGTCGAAAAGGTGGCTGTGGGAGGGGATAGCATATGAGTTTGGAAAATACTCTGGCAATTTCAATTCTAATTCCCCTTTTCGTGACCTTTATTCTACCGGCACTCAAACCGAGGATCGCAACTTGGGTTTCTGCGATGTCCTTCCTCATCCCCATGGCGGTCACTCTCGGCCTTCTCATCACCCTTCAGGAATTCGAAATCCCGCTGATCAATCTCGGCCCTCCAATCGGAGATTTCTACCTTCTGGTAGACCCGATAAGCAACGCCTTTGGTTTCACCATTTGCCTTGTCTCAGCAATGGTTGCCCTCTACTCATGGCCCTACATGAAACACAGGTTTGAAGAAATGCTGGAAGCTGGAGAAACAAAGGATACAAACTGGGAATTCAGAAAATACTGGTTCCTTTACAATCTGTATGCTGTTGCGATGCTCTGGCTGGTTTATGCAGGTAATCTCATTCTGCTCTACATCTTTCTCGAAATATCCCTCCTGGCATCTTTCCTGCTAATCTACATGTACGGATACGGCAATAGACAGTGGGTCGGGATACTGTACTTCGTCTGGACGCATATCGCAGGAGTTCTTGCTCTGCTTGGATTTCTCATGGTTGGTTTCGAAAATCAGACCCTCGCCCTTCACAGCCTGAAGGTTATTGGGTTTTTACCGTGGCTCCTGATATTCCTCGGAATGCTCGTTAAGCTTCCAGGTCTCGGGCCGCACATATGGCTGCCATGGGCACACGCTGAAGCTCCAACACCTGTCAGCGCTCTCCTAAGTCCCCTGACTGTCGGTCTTGCAGGATACGTCCTGCTCAGAATTTACATGGTGGATTCCTCGTTTATTACCCAGTACAGGGACATCATAATTGCGTACGCAGTAATTTCAAGCGTCTATGCGGGATTTTCCGTTTTCAAGCAGAAGGACTACAAGAGGCTTCTTGCCTACTCGACGGTATCCCAGATGGGATACGTTTTGATAGCACTCTGCCTCGGCAGTTACGGGCTTGTTGGTGTGGTTATACAGTACATGAGCCATGCTTTTGGAAAGTCAATCCTTTTCATGACTGCGGGTGCGATAATCGCCTCATTCCACGGCTTAAGAGACGTTAACAAAATGGGCGGAATGCATGAATACGTACCAACAGTGGCAAATGCGGCGTTACTGGGTTTCATGACTCTGAGCGGTATACTGACAATAGGGATGTTCGGAGAGTTCTACATTCTTGCAGGACTGACCCAGATATACGGTTTCAATCTTTCTGTGATTCTGGCAGTTGTGCTCGTCTTCACAATTTCTGGGCTTTACAGCTTCTATACCATGAAAATAATCTACTACGGAAAACCTGCCGGATACGAGAAGCCGAGAATAAACAGGTTGCTGGACTTTCCGCTGTATGTAATAGCATTCTTTAGTATTGCGTTCATATTTCCACCGCTCTCCACAGCACTGCTCAACGGAATGAAGATTCTATTCGGAATTGGAGGTGTGGTACCATGATGGAGCTCCTGGCCTTGTTGTTCTTTTCACCAATCATAGCCAGCTTTCCAATAGCAATAGCCTGGGGCATGGATCCCAGACCTGATTGGGCGAGAAAGCTGCCGGTTCTTTCTGTCCTGGGCCTCTTCATCTCCCTCTGTATTGCCATCTACATCCTGTTCAATGTTGGTGAGCTATCTCCCGAGGCTGAGCCGATAAAGTATACAGTTTACTGGCTCCCGGAGTTCAACATCAATTTTGTCTTCATCTTTGACTACCTCAGCAAGCTCATGGGTGCTCTGACTGCAGTGATAGCATTTCTGATTGGGGTTTACGGTCTCGAGTATATGAGAGATGACTACAGGCTTGGCTGGTACTGGTTCTTCTTCAATCTGTTTACAGCATCAATGCTTCTTGTTGTTTACAGCGACAACCTCTTGATGCTGCTAATAGGCTGGGAAGGTCTTGGCATAGCCTCATGGGGCCTCATCGGGCACTGGTTCAGGGACGATGATGAACTCAGCTATGTTGGGATTCTGAAAAGGAAAGTAGCAGGACTGAACATGTTCTGGTCACCAAGCACCGGTGGATGGAGAGCGATTTCGACAATTAGGGTTGGAGATATGCCAATGTTCTTTGCTATCGGTGCCCTTTTTGCGCTTACAGGAACTCTCAACATCAGCGAAATCCCGTGGGCGGGACTGGAGGAGAAGATTGGTGTTGTTGGCATTGTTATCCTCATGATTGCTTTTCTGATGGGGCCCTTCACCAAGTCAGCTCAGCTACCTTTCAGCGAATGGTTGATGACGGCCATGACCGGCCCAACAACCGTCAGTGCATTGCTGCACTCTGCAACGATGGTTGCTGCCGGAACCTACCTCTTCATGAGGCTTAGCTGGTATATAGAGCCCTGGAAACTGCACCTTGAGGGTTACGAATACGTGTACATCCTCGTCCTGTTCCTAGGCCTTGCATCTTCCCTCTACGGTGCTCTC
This sequence comes from Archaeoglobus neptunius, assembly GCF_016757965.1. Taxonomy (NCBI): domain Archaea; kingdom Methanobacteriati; phylum Methanobacteriota; class Archaeoglobi; order Archaeoglobales; family Archaeoglobaceae; genus Archaeoglobus; species Archaeoglobus neptunius. The sequence continues at coordinate 38,366 of NZ_JAEKIW010000015.1, forward strand.
GTTGCAACAAGTTCTCTCGAGAGAAAGGTTCTGCTTGCAGCATCGACGATGTCCAGCCTTGGCCTGATGTTTGCATCCGCAGCAGCAAGCTACTGGATCGGGAAGTTTGCGATTTTAGTTGCATTCTGGTATCTGATCACCCACGCCTTTGCAAAGGCAACTCTCTTCCTAGTTGCCGGACACCTCATTCATGAAACCCACGACAGGTTCCTTGGTGGTGATACCGAGGTTGCGAAGAAGCTCAAGGCCGCATTTGTCGCTACTGTGGTGGCCACAATATGCCTTTCGGGGATACCGCCGTTTACCGCATACTGGGTAAAGTCCGGAATGGATGGAGTGATGCACACTCTCGAGCATGAGTTCGGTTATATACCTCTGGTACTGCTCGTAACGATTTCTGCAATTTACTCCGGTTTCCTCGGTAAATTCCTGAGCATGAACTTCTTCAAGGGTAAGAAGGTACATCTGCACCTTCACGGCGGGGAGATAATGAGCTCCGCATACCTGGTCATGGTCTCCATGCTCTTCGTGATACTCGGACTGTATCTTACCGCCCATGTGGAGCCGTTCAGGGAGTTCTTCCAGGAAGGGCTTGTCACGTCGTCTTTAACTGTGGGCCTGATAGTGATTGCTGCGTATTCGATAGGACTGTTTAAACCACAGATTGAGTCTCCGGTTGGGAAATTCTTGGGAGATAGAATGTATATGATGTTTCTGAACGACTACATAGTTCCAAAGTTTGGATGGGCAGTTGCAAGGGTGGTCGAGTATGGAAACAGGCTTATTGACTATACCTGCCACCAAGCAATTCCACAGATGTTTGAGGTATACTCCGTTGGTATAAGATTCATTCAGAATGGGAAACTTGAGAGGTACCTCCAGATCGTTATAGGGTTCGTGATGCTGATTGTTGTGGTTGCTGTGGCAGCGGGGTGGATATTATGATTACGGAATTGCTTGCATCTCTGATTATCCTGGCTCTAGGATCTGCAGCAAGCTATAAAGACAAGAGAATCTCATTTGTACTCAGCATTTTTGCAGTCCTTCTGGTGGCAGTTTCAGGAAACGCCATCTATTCAGCGCTGATAGCATTCGTTGCAGTTCTGAACCTTCTCTCTCTGTTTGTGATAAGGGAGAATCAGATTGCAGGCTCTGACTATGCAATGATTGGCATAATGGCGGTTGCTACACTTTACGCCTTTGTCGTTGATGACCTGGCGGTTATGCTAACTTTATTCGTTGTGGTTTCAGTACCGACCTACCTGCTGGCGATGGTGAGTGACAAGGGAGTGAATGTGGATGTTGGCATCAAGTACGTCACATTTATGGTCATAGCGACCGTACTGTTTCTCATAGGCGCGGTGCTGCTTTATTCTGCCAACTCCAACTCCCTGATATATTCAATAGCCTTCCTGATGCTCATTGTTGGTCTGTGCATGGAGGTAGGTGTCGCTCCTGTACACGAATGGGTTCCGGATGTGTTCTCCTCTGCCGATCCTATCCCTGTCTCAATAATCGCCTCACTTGCCAAATTTGTCCCGTTCATAATTGCCTACAAAATAATTATTGCAACAGCGACGCCATCCATTGGCATGCTGATGCTGATTGTAGGTTTAATCGCAGCCGCTTCCATGTTCACAGGAAACATTGGCGCTCTGACCACCAACGATCCAAGCAGAATTCTTGCCTACTCGACTGTTGCAAATATGGGTTACATTCTAGCAACCTTTGTTGCGATAACTGCAGGAAAGGAGTATGTTTACTTTGCCATTGCAGGAGGTATTCTGCAGCTATTCGTAAATTCATTTGGCAAGATAGGCTATTTCGCAAGCATAAAGAATGGCGGAACGTCTCCCATAACCGCATACATGCTCACGTTCTCCTTCATCGGTCTACCACCTTTGATGGGGTTCTGGAGTAAGCTCTTCATAATCTACTCTCTGGTCTATTCAAGCTACATCTGGCTGGCAGTGATTCTTGTGCTGAATTCGGCCATCTCTGTACCGTACTACGTCAGGCTGGCAAGATTGCTTGGAACAGGATGGAAGTTCTCACTGGCCAATGCAGTGGTGCTATTTGCAAGTGTGGCCATGCTTCTAACTCTGATACCGCCAGTGTGGTTTGTAGATGTGGTTTCATTGATGAAGGGGGTGTGATAAATGACCCTGGTTGAAAATGCCCTGATTGTGGTGATCGTGATTGCAGTGGCTCTGATTACCGATGTTGCGGTGCTTTTACTGGCGAAGCTTTTCCCCAGATATCGCCCAACAGATGTTAAGATGTCAAGATTTGAGGCGGGCAACCCGCCACTCGGCATTCCCAAGTGGACTCTGCCCATGCAGTACATCGGCTTCATGATAATGTTCATGGCGTTCGAACCCATTCTCGTATTGCTTTTGCTTTTCTCAGGTGCACCAACTCTGGATGTATTTGCCTTAACGATTCTGGCGTTCCTTCTGATGCTACCGGCAATTTACGTGGCCTATCACTACTCACTTGAAATTGCAAAACTCAGAGGTGATGTACATGGATGAATTTGTCGATTTCATAAGAAGCGGTCCACTTGGGCCCTTGAAGAAGTGGGGGACGAGATGGAGTTTGTGGCCGGTTCACCTCGTTACTGCCTGCTGCGGGGCAGAGCTTGCACACGCATTTGCCTGTGGTTATGATGGTGAACGTATAGGAGCGCTTAACTACGGTATCGCAAGGCAGACGAATCTGATAATTGTGGAAGGTGCGATTACAAGGAAAATGGCAAAGGTTCTTAGAATCACGTGGGAACAGATGCCAGACCCGAAGTTTGTTATTGTAATGGGAGCGTGCGGTCTGCAGGGCGGCATTTTCTGGAATGGATATCACATGGTTAAACCGTCCGATGTCGTTCCCGTTGACTTTTTCATTCCAGGATGCCCGCCCACTCCCGAGGCGTTGCTGAGGGGAATCAGACAGCTTCAGGAAAAGATTGTTACGGGTGAAGCAAAGACCTCGGCAGTTTTTCCAGAAGTCCCCCTCGAAAGTGGAAGAAAGCCGAGAGTCCTGCCGAGAAGTCCGAAAAGGATCTCAAAGGCTCCTGCTGTGATCGTCAACGTACCAAAAAATGTTGAGTGGGAATACGGGCAAAAGCTGGTTGGGGAGATAAAAGCGAAGGTTGATGCTCTCTCTGTAACGATAACGGGTAAAAACAGAATTGCAATAAAGGTCGGGAGGGGCGATATCCCTAAAGCTGCAATGAAGCTCAGAGAAATTGGCTTTGACCATGTCAAGAATGTAAATGTTATTGATGTTCCAAACGAGGACAAGTTCATAGTGGAATATTACTTCTCCAGCTACAGCGTTAAAGAGCTCATGCCCGTGCTGGTTAATGTATTTGCGGATGTTCCAAGGGAGAATCCGAAAGTTAAAAGCCTTGCAAAGATGTTTCCGAGTGCGGACTACCTTGAAAGAGAGATGCATGATTTCTTTGGAGTAGTGTTTGAGGGTAATCCGTGGACGGGCAGGAAATTCCTTCTGGCTCCAGATGCTCCTGAATATCCACTGAGGAAGGACTTCAAACTTGAAGAAGAGGTATACTCGAGGTGATGAAAATGGAGGAGTACAGCATTGATGTCCCGGTCACACCTCCTGCCGAACTGAGATCGCTGTTTATCCCAATCCCTCCCGAGTATGTAGAGGATGCATACAAGAGCGACGACTTCCTTGTTCTGGTCGGCCCTCAGCATCCGGGAAGCGGTCACATGAGGCTTATAGTAAGGGTAAAGGGTGACATAATCCAGGAGGTAATCCCCGATCCCGGTTATGTCCACAGGTCGATGGAGAAGCTGGCAGAAAACAGGCTCTACATTCAGAACATACCTCTGGTGGAGAGGCCGGCAATTATGGATGCCGCAAACTTCAATTTGGGTTATATCAGGGTGATCGAAGATGCTCTTGACATAGAGGTTCCTGAAAGAGCCAAGTACATCAGAACAATGCTCGCAGAGCTTTGCAGGGTTGGAACCCATCTGTACGATGCTGCAATTCTTGCAGTGTTCATTGGACACACAACGGGCTTCATGTATCCGTTTGGGATCAGAGAACTGATCTGCGAGGCGCTTGTCAGAGTCACCGGTGCGAGATTCACATCCTCATTCATAATACCGGGCGGTGTGAGGAGAGATGTTGATGAGAGCACGCTGAAATGGATCTATGACATGACGCTGGCGATGGAAAAAAGAATCAAATCGTTCGAGAGGATATTTATCAAGAACCCGACTGTAATAGCAAGACTGCAGGATGTTGGAGTACTGAGCAGGGAGGAGGCAATAAAGTACGGCGTTGTGGGTCCGTTTCTGAGAGCAAGCGGTGTTGAGTATGATGTGAGGAAAGTTGAACCCTATGAGGTTTACGATGAACTTACGTGGGAAATACCCGTTTCCGATGCAGGTGATGGCTACAGCAGGTTCCTCGTAAGAGTTAACGAGGTTTCACAGAGTTTGAGTATAATAAGGCAGTGCATCAAGCAGATGCCTGAAGGCAGGGTTATAAGCGAGCAAATCTCTGAAAACGGAAGCGACATAAGGGGATCTTTCTATGACAGCCTGAGTAACATCGTCCTTCCTTCTGGAGAATACACAACACTGACTGAGGGTGCCAGAGGGACGATAATCTTCACCATTGTGAGCGATGGAGAGTCCAACGTTCCGTACAGGGTTAGAATCGTGAGTCCGGGATGGCTCTACCTCAAGGGATTCATGGAATCGATGAAGGGTGAAAGACTGGCAGATTTGCAGGCAATTTACGGAAGTTTCGGCTACTTCCCGCCGGAGGCTGATAGGTAGGGGTGATGGAGATGGTTGTAGAAATTCTAAACTATATTTACCAGATCTTCTCTTCAAACATGATGAACATTCCGCTGATTGCACCAATAGTCGACTATCTGATGAAAATACCTCTGATTAACATAATAGTTGCCCTGATACTGTGGAAACCCTTTTTCTCAGTGATAATAATGCCTGGACTGGCAGTCCTGATGGTTTATCTGCTCTACATCGTGTGGTACGAAAGAAAGCTAACCGCAAGGATCCAGTGGAGAGTGGGACCTCTGGAAGTTTTCAGACCTTTAAGAGGGGCAATTCAGGCTCTTGCGGATGGTATCAGATACTTCTTCCAGGAGGCCATAATTCACAGAGATGCTCACAGGCCCTATTTTGTTCAGCTTCCCATACTTGCCTTCATTCCTGTGCTGCTTCCGCTGATATTCATTCCTGCGGGCAGTGCTGTCGGAATATACACTCCATACGCAATCCAGCTAATCGTAACGTTCATAGCTTTAATTCCGATAACGATAGTGGCCATAGGCTGGGCTGCAAACAACAGATTTGCCTTTATAGGCTCTGTGAGAGAGGCCTTCATGTATTTTGCCTATGAAGTGCCGCTCCTGATAGCTGTAATCTCCATGATCTTCCTTTATGGCAGCGGTGATCCATACGTTGCAGTTGAGAAGCAGGGAATAATTCCCGGAGCAGTTCTCAACCCGGTGGCCTTCATTGTTTACATAATTGCAATGCTCATGGCCACATCTCGTCTGCCGTTCGAGATTCCAGAGGCAGATCAGGAGATTGCATTCGGTCCATTTGTTGAGTATTCGGGCATCCTTTTCGGTCTTGTCATGGTTCTGGCATATGAGAAGCTCTATATCATGACACTGCTCTTCACAATCCTCTTCCTTGGAGGGTGGAACGGAATTTACTTCCCGCTCCTGGGAGATCTGAACGGGCCGCTGTGGATGACGATAAAAACCTTCGTTGTGATTTCAGTACTGGTCATTGTAAGGTCGATATACGCCAGATACAGACTTGACCAGGCGCTGAGAATTAGCTGGACATCAATGCTTGCACTCTCCATAATTGCCCTGATAATTGGTGGAGCTGTCGGAGTGTGGTTGTCATGATCAGGCTGGGAAAAGTTAAAACGGACCCTGTTGAGAATCTCAAAAGACATGCGGAGGCGATTGGAGAAGCTGTAAGGCAGGCAATCAAGCCTGACAGAATTACAGTTGAATATCCGAGAGAAAGGAGGAGATACCCTGAATGTTTTAGAGGCTTTATTATCTTTGACAAGGAAAAATGCATAAGCTGTTACAGATGTGCTCAAATCTGCCCTGCGAATGCTATCCAGATGGAGTATTATGATAACGCCTACCCGGGGATAGACTACGCAAAGTGCATTTTCTGCCACTTCTGCGTTGACAGCTGTCCGACCGGTGCTCTCAATACAAGCAAGGTTCATGATGTGGCATTCAAGACGATGGAAGAAATGAAACTGAGCACAAAGAACATAATGAAAATCCCTGAGGTGGTCAGGGAAGAAAAATTCACGGTTGACTATTACGTTGACAAAAACGTATGGAAACTTGTGAGAAAGAAGGAGCTGGACAGACTTGAAGTTGAGCCCAAGCCTGTAAAGGTTAGGGAAAGAAGGGCTGCCTGCATCGAACCTGAAAGCTGTATCGGTTGCAGACTCTGTGCCAGTGTATGCCCGCAAAATGCGATTGTGGTTGAAAGGTGTGAGATCAGCATAGACGAAGAAGTTACGGGGACTGGATGTGTTCTTGAAGTTCACACTGACAGATGTACCGGTTGCGGACTCTGTGTGAGACAATGTCCGATGCAGATTTTGACCCTTCAAGAGGTGGGAGAATGATGGCGAGAGAGTGGCAGTTCCCTCTGCCAGAAAAGAAGCACAAGAAAAAATACTTTGGCAATCTGAAGATTGAGGTGATTGACACTGGGTACTGCTGTCACTGCGCCGCATGCGCGTCAATCTGCCCGGTGGAGGGAATAACAGCCGGAGACGCTCCCATAGACTTTCCCAACTGGATTAAAGAGTGTGTGGATTGCGGCGCATGTATTAAGGTATGCCCCAGATGGGACTACACTCCGAAAAACGGTCTTGGAGAGTACACGGAACTTGTTGCTGCAAGATCGAAGAGATTTGTGGGGCAGGATGGGGCAATGGTTACAGAATTCACAGCCTCAGCCCTCGAGATGGGCATAATCGAAAGGGCGATTTTCGTTGCGAGAGACTCCAACTGGAGGACGAAGATAGTTACTGTAAAGTCTCCAGAGCAGCTCTATGATCGCAAGATTACTGGAACGAAGTACTCTTATGCGGACGTTTTGCCTGCTTTGAAGGAAGCAGTGTTGAAGTCGGAAGCTGTGGGTTTTGTTGGAACCCCATGCATGGTAACTGCTGTCAGGAAAATGCAGAAAGCATTTAAGAAATTTCAAAGAGTAAAACTCTCCATCGGTCTTTTCTGCACTGAAAACTTCTATCATCACCAACTTTACGAATTCCTGCTTGAGAAGGCAAACGCAGACTTGAGAAATGCCGTTAAAACGGACATAAAGAAGGGAAAGTTCATTGTGGAGATGAAAGACGGCAGCAAAGTGAGGATACCTGTAAAGGACTTCGAAGAAATCATCCCTTCAGGATGTAAGGTGTGTCAGGATTTCACGGCAGTGGACAGCGATGTCAGCATCGGAAGTGTTGGAAGCGCAAACAGATTCTCTACAGTTATGGTCAGAACTGAGGTTGCGAAACAGATTCTTGATTACATTAAAGAGAAAGATTATGCTGAGTTCAGGGAGCCAAAGCTCGAACTTGTACAGAAGCTCTGCGATCACAAGATAAAGATACACCCGTGGCCACCCAAGAAAAAGAAAGAGGAAGATTAAATCTTCTCCAGAATTATTTTAAAAGCATTTTTTTCTTTCTCAGATCCACATTTCCGTGCAATTTCGCTGTAGTATACTATTCTGTTTTTCAACTCTGCTTTTTTAGCCTCATCCTTTATCGCAACAAACCTTGTAGCATGCACAAGAGCCTCAATCACGGCGTTGAACCCCCTGTTAACTGCCCTGAATTGCCTCTGCAAAACCTCACCATCAACAAGTTCCAGCACTGCATAACCCCCCTCAAGTCTGGCGCTGAACTCGCACCATGCCATTGCCCCTTTGATAACCGGTGGATTGATTGATTCGAAGTATTCCGGCCCCAGATCATCAAATGAGGCCAGTGCGAATATTACAGCATCCCATATAACATTCGCAAATAGTCTCCCTTCTCTTTCCACGTTCTCTCTTGTATGTGATCTGTAAAGTCTGACTCTGGCCATTCTTGAGCTGCAATCCTCAACGATGATTCCGATGGGGGCAGTGTTTAGACTGCCGTCAGCTTTTCTGGTAATGGCGATTATCTCGTTTATACCTTCGGTAAACCCAAAATCCGCGAGTCTCACACTCTCCACCCCTCCACAATTGCAAGGTATATTGACGAGGCGGTCAAATCCGCTATTGTACCTGGATTTGCCCCATCTTTTAGCAGTCTTTCATCAAGCGCTCTGATCTTATCCGGACTGCCGGCGGCGTTTTTCGAATACTCCATAATCTTTTTTGCGTAATCAAACCCCTTCTTTGCGATTATGAGAGGATCCGGATAGCGAGAAAGCAGAGAATGGTAGAGAGAAACTATCGTTTCGTTTGGATCTTTATCTGAACTCAGAATGAAGTCCGCACCGGCAAGACTGATGGGATAACCGTCTGTAAGCTCTTTCGCTATAAGATTCTCTCCAGGAGCAAGCTTCATCCATCCATAAATGTTTACTCCACTCTCAGCTATCTCCCTCTCTGTCCCGGAACTCTGGAGATTCATTTTCTCGGCGCCTATCACTCTCGCTTTAGCAAGTTTAAAGGCGTCGAGAACTCTCAGACTGTCTTCGTAATCTGTTCTTTTCAGATTTTCAACAGCCACGTTTGCCATACCATCCTTATCTCCAGCTCTCCACGCTGAAACCAGAGGAACCAGCAATAAGAACGCGCCGAAATGAACATTCTCTGCCCTGTGCCATTTCATGCTCTCTCTCACGGCCATCAGGATACCCTCCCCGATTCCCATTTTGCCCTCCGCAACCTCCAGAAATGCCGGATATGCGCCAACAGAGGAGGCCAGAAACTGCTCGTACCTCAAATCTTCAAAATTATGCTCTCTATCGACATTTCCGGCTTTGGGATTTCCAGAGACTTCCAGAAGCAATGAGAGGCAGGCCGCCGTGGCAGCGTCACTGGGCCTTCTGAGCATAACCAGCGTATCTGAGAGGTTAAAAATTCTTTTCCGCAAATTTAATTTACTTCTTAATGACTGATTTTATGAGACTTCATGAGTATCAGGCGAAGCAAATTTTCTCCAGACATGGGATTAAAACTGCAAAGGGAGAGATAGCTGTAAGTGTTGATGAAGTGGAGTCAATAGCGAGAAAACTGGGTGGAAAAGTTGTCCTAAAGTCTCAGATTCTGGTGGGTGGTAGGGGAAAAGCAGGAGGGATAATGAAGGCATTCAGTGTTGAAGAGGCTGTTGAAAAGGCAAAGGAGTTGTTTGGCAAGATTATAAAGGGTCATGTCGTCGAGAAAATTTACGTTGAGGAGTTGGTGCAGATTGAGAGGGAAATGTACGCAGGACTAACTGTCGACAGGGCAGGAAAGGGAGTTACGGCAATTCTCAGCTCCGTTGGTGGGATGGACATTGAAGAGATCGCTGTTAAACATCCGGAGAAAATTGCAAAGGTAACAATAAACCCCAAATGGGGACTCTGGGATTATCAGATAAGGCAGCTTCTGATCAACTCTCAGATGCCGAAAGATTACTGGAAAGAGGTGAATGCAATATTGAGAACTCTTTACAGCATCCTTATGCACTATGAGGCGGAGCTTGTTGAGATAAATCCCCTTGTTGCAACTCCGGAAGGCCTGATTGCTGCAGATGCAAGACTGAACATAGACGATAGTGCACTATTCAGACATAGGGAGCTTGAGACCTTCAGAGACTATACCGAAGCTGACCAGACGGAGAGAATCGCAATGGAGAAGGGTCTGAACTATGTAAAGCTTGATGGTACCATCGGAGTTCTTGCCAACGGTGCAGGAATGGCGATGTCAACAATGGACCTGATATATCTTCAGGGTGGAAAACCGGCGAACTTCCTGGATATAGGTGGTGGAGCTTCAGCAGAGGTTGTGAGGGAAGCTATGAATCTGATACTGATGGACAAAAATGTTAAGACTGTTTTCATAAACATCTTTGGTGGGATTACGAGGTGTGATGACGTAGCAAGAGGTTTGATACAGGCACTTGCAGAGATCTCGGTTCCGATCGTCGTCAGACTGGCAGGAACAAATGAGGAAGAGGGCAGGAGAATAATGGAAGAGTTTGCAAGAGAAAAAGAGAACGTTCATATTGTGGAGACGATGGAGGAGGGAGCCAAGAAAGCTGTTGAGCTTGGGAGGTGATTTTATGGCAATAATTGTGAATGAGAATACAAGAGCGATCGTTCAGGGTATAACGGGATACCAGGGCAAATTTCACGCTGAGAGAATGATGAAGTACGGTACCAAGATAGTTGCTGGGGTTACTCCCGGGAAAGGAGGGAGTGAAGTTCTTGGTGTAAAGGTTTACGATAGCGTAAGGGAAGCTGTAGAGAACACCGGTGCCAATGCGTCCGTGATATTCGTTCCTGCAGCATTTGCTGCAGACGCCGTAATGGAGGCTGCGGATTCAGGTATTGAGGTTATAGTATGCATAACCGAAGGAATTCCGGTTCACGATGAGCTCAAAATGTACTGGAGGGTTAAGGAGGCAGGGTCTGTGCTGATAGGCCCCAACTGCCCCGGGATAATCAGCCCCGGAAAGTCACATTTGGGGATAATGCCAACCCAGATTTTCAAACCCGGTAGTGTGGGCATCGTTTCCAGAAGCGGAACCCTGACGTACCAGATAGCCTATAACCTGAGCAAGCTGGGCATCGGCCAGTCCACCGTTGTGGGGATAGGGGGTGACAGGATAATAGGTACTGACTTTGTTGAAATCCTGAGCATGTTCGAGGAAGATGCCGAAACAGAGGCGGTCGTGCTGGTTGGAGAGATCGGGGGTAGGGATGAAGAGGTGGCTGCAGAGTTCATAAGGGAAGAGATGTCCAAGCCGGTGGTCGGTTACATTGCGGGCCTCACTGCTCCACCGGGCAAGAGAATGGGGCACGCCGGAGCTATAATCGAGGGAGGAGTTGGAACTGCAGAGTCAAAAATAAGGGCTCTGGAAAAAGCAGGCGTTGAAGTAGGCAAAACCCCAATGGAGGTAGCTGAGCTGGTTGCAAAGCTGTTTAGGAAATGAGGCTTGATGTACTGCTCGTAAAGAAGGGCTACTTCAGTACCAGAAGTAAGGCGAAGGAGGCGATTAGGAGGGGATTCGTTAAAGTCGATGGAAGGGTCGTGACCAAACCCTCAACGGATGCTGATCTCAATGCCAAAATCGAAGTTCTCGTTGATGAGAAACCAAAGGGTTACTGGAAGCTGAAGGAAATAGATAACCGTTTCAATCTTTTTTCCGGTAATGAGGTTGTTCTCGATCTCGGAAGCTCTGCAGGAGGATTCCTGCTCTATGCCAGCGAAAGGGCGAAGTGGGTGTACGGAATAGAGTACAGCAGAGAGTTTGAAGAGCAACTGAGGACCATAGAGAAGAGCAAGAACAACGTAAAGGTCTTTATTGCGGACGCATTTACCTTCAACGCTTCAGTTCTCCCTGAATTTGATCTGATCCTGAACGATCTGACCCTACCATTTTCCTCCTCAATGATTGCCCTCAAAAATTTTTTGCACAATCTGAAATCTACTGGTTATGTGTTATTTGTGCACAAGGAGGGAGATGGTGAGCGGGCAGATTTCCAGAATTTAAAAGTTGTTGACTCCTTTTCTTCAAAAAACAGGAGAGAAACGTATTATCTTCTTCGCAGATAGTGTATATCATAATCACAACTACAATATCCAACATTTTTATTGATTAATAGCGAAAAAATTAAATAGTGCGCATTACATGAAATGAATGTAAGAGTGGGGGTGTTAGCTGTGAGACTGGCCATATGTGCGGGAATAGTCATCTTACTGGTTGCTGGTTCGCTGCCCGTTATGGCGGAGGACTTCAGCATGAACGGTACGGAGTTTGCAGCAGCATTTATATCCAATACAATATCGAATCTGGACCTGGGATCCAAGGCGCTCAAGATGTTTTATGCAGTTAATACTACAGATACAAGCAGCAACCTCTTCCAGAACCTGTGGGGTTTGATTTACGGTGGAGTCCTGGTTGCGGGATGGAACAATCAGGTTACGGCACTGGTTCTTGACGAACTGGCGAACACGAGCAATACCAACCTCGATTCAGCGAGAACGAATATCTCGACTGCGATAAGATACATCGCCACAAACACAACAACAGTGTTTGGAGATACTGAAGGAAGCGCAGGACTTTCTGCCCTGCTTAAGTATCAGGTCAAGGCGCTGGAGAACAGGTCGGTGGAATACAACGGAGAACCTCTGATCCAGGCGTATGCAAAGGCAATTGCAGATACGATACACGATAACATACTGTTCATGATGGAACTTTTCAAAGCAATACCAGAAGCACTGAGCTGATTTATTATTTTTATATTCATCTTTAAGTATTAACAATTAAAGTATATACAGGACCTTTTTGGTTATAGGGCTCAAGGATTGGTGTAAATAGAATAGAAAAGAGTGATTATATATTCTCCGCAATCCAGAAACTTTAATTTCTGATGTGTAAATGGTAAAAAGATGAATCTGACTCTTGATGCTTTCTTCCCCCTGTTCGAATCGGAGCCAAATCTGGATTTCTGGAGGTTTAAAGAAATAAGAAAATATCATGATTTACTTTTAGCAGAACTTGAGCGAATTTATAAAATTGCGGAGGCTGCGAGGCAGAAAGGACTTGATCCAGAGCCACATGTTGAGATACCTGTTGCGAAAAATATGGCCGAGAGAGTCGAGAAGCTGATGGGCGTTCCGGGACTGGCAGAAAGAATTATCGAGCTTGAAGAGGAAGGAGTCAGCAGAGAAACCATTTGCTTCAGGATTGCTGAGGAAATTGTTGACGGAAAGTTTGGAGAAATGCCGAAAGAAGAGGCTATAGATAAGGCTGTGAGGACGGCAGTTGCTATAATGACCGAGGGCGTTGTGGCAGCCCCGATTGAGGGGATAGCGAGGGTTAGAATCGACAGTGAAAATTTCTTGAGAGTTTACTACGCAGGCCCAATAAGGAGCGCAGGGGGTACGGCTCAGGTTATATCTGTCCTTGTTGCGGATTACGTTAGGAGAAAGGCTGGAATTGGAAGATATCAGCCAACTGAGGAGGAAATTTTGAGATACTGCGAGGAAATCCCGCTTTACAAGAAGGTTGCCAATCTTCAGTATTTGCCCAGTGACGATGAAATCAGGCTGATAGTCTCGAACTGCCCGATTTGCATTGACGGTGAACCAACCGAAGATGCTGAGGTGGCTGGCTATCGCAATCTACCGAGAGTGGAGACGAACAGGGTGAGGGGAGGGATGGCCCTCGTTATTGCGGAGGGTATAGCTCTCAAGGCTCCCAAACTTAAAAAGATGGTGGATGAAATAGGAATAGAAGGCTGGGAATGGCTGAACAAACTGATTAAAACCGGAGGGGATGAGGAGAAGGAGGAAAAGGTCGAGATTAAGCCAAAGGATAAGTACCTCACAGACATAGTTGCTGGCAGACCCGTTCTGAGTCATCCCTCAAGGAAAGGGGGCTTTAGACTCAGATATGGAAGAGCCAGAAATTCTGGCTTTGCGACGGTAGGCATAAATCCTGCAACGATGTACCTGCTTGACTTTATCGCTGTTGGGACCCAGCTAAAGATAGAGCGCCCCGGAAAAGCTGGAGGTGTTGTACCCGTTTCTTCGATTGAGGGGCCAACTGTAAGGCTGAAGAACGGGGATGTTGTGAAAATAAGGACTCTCAGTGAGGCAAAGGCATTTAAGAATGACGTGGAGAAAATTCTCGACCTTGGAGAGATTCTGATAAATTACGGTGATTTTCTCGAAAACAACCACCCTCTGATTCCATCTTCATATACCTACGAGTGGTGGATTCAGGAGGCAGAAAAAGCAGGTTTAAGGGGAGATTACAGGAAAATCAGTGAAGAAGAGGCGTTAAAGCTGTGTGATGAGCACGGGGTACCTCTTCATCCCGATTACACCTATCTCTGGCACGACATTGAAGTTGAGGAGTACAAGTATTTGAGAAATTTCGTTTCGGACAATGGAAAGATAGAGGGTAAGCACGGAAAAAGTTCCCTGATACTCCCTTACGATGCAAAGGCAAAGGACGTTCTTGAGAAGATACTGATAGAGCACAAAGTCAGGGAAACCCACATCGTTATTGAGCAGTGGAGGGCATTTATAAGATGTCTTGGTCTGAACGAACGGCTGGAAAGAGTTGGAGAGGTCAGTGGAACAGACGTTCTTGAAATTATAAATTCGGTTTCAGGAATAAGAGTGAGGGCGAAAGCGCCTTCAAGAATTGGTGCGAGGATGGGCAGGCCAGAGAAGGCAAAAGAGAGAAAAATGAGTCCTCCTCCACATGTTCTCTTTCCCGTGGGTCTTGCAGGGGGAAATACGAGAGATATAAAGAATGCCATCAACTATACGAAGGACTACAATTCTGTAAAAGGTGAGGTTGAAGTTGAGATCGCTCTGAGAAAATGCAAGAAGTGCGGAAATGAGAGTTTCTGGCTAAAGTGTGACTGCGGTGGACTGACCGAGCAGGTCTACTATTGCCCCTTCTGCAAGATAAAGAATCACAGCAGAGTCTGTGAGAGATGCGGCAGGGAAACCAGAGGATATGCCAGGAGAATCGTGAACATAAGGGAGTTGTATGAAAAGGCAATTGATAATCTCGGGGAGTACGATAATTTCGGAACAATAAAGGGAGTGCTCGGAATGTCTTCAAAGATCAAAATGCCTGAAAGACTTGAAAAAGGAATTTTGAGAGTAAAGCATGAGGTTTTTGTGTTTAAAGATGGTACAGCCAGATTTGATGCCACAGACCTACCCATAACTCATTTCAGACCCAGAGAAATTGGAATAACGGTGGAGAAGCTGAAAGAGTTGGGATATGAGCGAGATTGCTCGGGAATAGAACTGAAAAGCGATGATCAGATCGTTGAGCTTAAGCCACAGGACGTGATACTACCGAAAAGAGGGGCAGAGTATCTTCTCAGGGTGGCAAATTTTATAGATGAGCTTCTGGTAAAGTTCTACGGAATGGAACCCTTCTACAATGCCAGTTCAATTGAGGATCTCATCGGGCATCTCGTGATCGGTCTTGCACCCCACACCTCCGCCGGCGTTTTAGGAAGGATAATCGGTTTTTCTGACGTTCTTGCAGGATATGCTCATCCTTACTTCCATGCAGCAAAAAGAAGAAACTGCGATGGTGATGAGGATTGCTTTATGCTGCTTTTAGACGGGTTGCTCAACTTCTCGAGGAAATTTCTGCCGGATAAGCGTGGAGGGCAGATGGATGCCCCACTGGTTCTGACAGCCATAGTTGACCCCAAGGAGGTAGACAAGGAAGTGCACAACATGGACATAGTTGAGAAGTATCCTCTTGAATTCTACGAAGCCACACTGAGGTTCGTGAATCCAAAGGACGTTGAGGAATACATCGAAAAGGTAAAGGACAGGCTGAAGGATGAAACAAGATTCTGTGGGCTTGGATTCACCCACGATACTGAGGATATAGCCGCCGGAGTAAAGGAGAGCGCTTACAAATCACTTAAGACAATGCAGGAAAAGGTTTATCATCAGATGGAGCTGGCCAGGAAAATAGCAGCAGTGGACGAACACGATGTGGCTGAGAGAGTTATCAACGTTCATTTTCTGCCCGATATTATCGGAAATCTCAGAGCGTTCTCCAGACAGGAGTTCAGATGTGTGAAATGTAATACAAAATATCGTAGAATCCCCCTTGTAGGAAAATGCACCAAGTGCGGAGGTAGATTGACACTTACAGTTCACAGCAATTCGATCATGAAGTATCTGGACCTATCGAAATACCTTTCAACGAACTTCAACGTATCGGAGTACACCAGGCAAAGGCTGAAATTACTTGAGCAAGAAATTAAATCTCTGTTCGAAAACGAGAGTGAGAAGCAGGTGACAATATCAGATTTTGTTTGACAATAGAACTATATAGTAGTAGAGTGTAATTAATTTGTGGACGAAAAAGATTTGAAAATACTCGAGATGCTTGTTCAGAATGCAAGGATTCCAAAAACGAAGATAGCGAAAGAGCTGAATGTAACTGAAGCCGCAGTAAGGAAGAGAATTTCCAATCTCGAGAGAAGAGAGGAGATTCTTGGATACAGGGCTATTGTGAACTACAAGAAGGTGGGAATAAGTGCATCCCTTACGGGCGTTGATGTTGAGCCTGAAAAACTGTGGGAGGTAGTTGAAAAACTAAAGAAGATGAGTCAGGTTAAATCGCTGTGGCTCACAACTGGCGATCACACAATCATGACCGAGATCGTTGCGAGATCGGTAAAGGAGCTTTCCGAAATTCACGAATCTATTGCGGATATGCCCGGTGTGAAGAGGGTCTGCCCTGCTGTTGTTACGGACATTCTGAAGTGAAAAAACTTAAATTTAAAGATTATAAATCAGATCATGGGTGTCACTCTTGAGATCGATCCGGAGGATAGCAGAATAGGATGGATAAGGATTCGGACAGAAAAAATTAATCTTCTGAACCGTCAGCTTATGGATGACCTGGAAAATGCGCTTTTATCGGCAGATAGAGATGAAGAAATACATGCAATTCTGATAACCGGCGATGAGAGGTCGTTCTGTGCCGGTGCGGATATCAAGGAGATCGCAAATTTGAGCTTTGAAGATGGCGTAAAATGGTTCTCCAGGTACTACAGAATAATAGATCTCCTCAGGACTACCTCCAAGCCTACAATTGCGGCCGTTAAAGGGATCTGTGTGGGAGGGGGTAATGAAATAGCAATGGCATGCGATCTCGTTGTGGCGGGCAAATCTGCAAGGTTTGGACAGCCGGAGTTAAGGGTCGGATCCACTGCACTCGGTCTGGGGGTGCAGATGCTACCTCTTATTGTGGGAGAAAAAAGAGCCAGAGAAATTCTTTTCACCGCAAAGATCCTTTCAGCTGAGGATGCGTTTCAGATTGGTCTGATCAACAGGGTGGTTGTGGATGAGGAAGTGGAGGAAGAGGCAAGAAAGCTTGCAGTACAGATTCTGGACAACATGAGCCCACAAGCATTTCGGATCGTGAAATCTGCCTTCAAGTTCTGGACAGACCTCGCAATGCTGAATCTGCAACTTGCAAGGGATATTACAGCAATGGTCTGGGCCTCGGAGGAGTTCAGAGAGAGGAGCAGGGAATTTCTGGAAAAGAAGAAGTTCTCGCCTAAAAGGTTCTGGGGCGTTACGGATTAAAACTTATATGAAGGAATCCAAACATAATTACGTGCAGTATCTTCTGTTTCACGACCTCGAAGATGTATTGCCGAATCTTCCAGATGCAAAACCGTCTTTCGGTAGACACAGATATGTTGAAATTCTGGCCGAGTTTGAAGGGGGAGTGGTGGGCAAATATCGGAATGTCATCTTCACCCTTACCACAAAAGATATAAAATTATCAAAAGAACCCATTGTTTCTTTCACTGTAGAATTCGCCAGTGATGATGGGAGCTTCAAGTCCTTCAGGTACGGGAAGTACTCGTGCAATGATAAGATTCTGATTGATGGGGAGTATATCGACGAATTTTTTCATGATTTTCTCCCTGCTCTGCTTTCTGAACTGGGAATAGCAGAGCTCCTACTCAGAGACTGTATCGAAAGAGCACAGTATCTCGCCGAGCGTGAGACAGAAATTGTGAAGGATATAATCAGACTTTCAGATGAGGTCAGAGCCCTCAGTGTCGAAAGACTTGAAGAACTATCATTTGAACTCAGCTCTCTGAGAGCTAAATTTTTCAGCCGTTACATGAGGTTTAAGGACGATGTTGAGGAGATCTTTGCTGCAGTTTCCAGAGCCAGCAGCATATCTTCTTTTCTTGGTGGTATGCTTGCGGAGAAGATAGAAAGCTTGAAACTGGGACTTGAAGACCTCAGCTACTATGAATCAAGGTTTGAAGATACTCTCGCCGGTGTAAGAGACGCTCTCGATGTTGTGCATCTCCGACTCGAAATGTTGAGGGGAAAGGAGAACCTCGAACTGCAGAAAAGAACTTCTTCACTGCAGGCAGCAGCGGCAATAATCGAGTTTGTTGCAGTTTACTACTATACCCTGAAAATCTGGGAGACATTCCTTCCAATTGAAAAGGTACCCTCGATAATATCGTTCACGGTTCTCACCATTTTCGCAACTCTGGCAATTCTTTATACAGAAGCACTTGGGGAGTATCTAAGGAAAAGAAGGGTATCTCTTAAGCTTGTTGTGCTCACCCTGATGTTGACCTTAATTCTGATTTTGATGTCTGCTCTCCCCATCATTTTTTCAGAAGTCTGACAACCTTGAGACGCTCATGTAGTATTCTGATATGCTCCCTTTCCTGAGCTATAAGATAGTCAAGAATCTCCGCAGTTTCTGGGTCAGCATCAGATTTAAAACTCCGATAGGTTTCAATAGCATCTTTTTCAAGTTGTATGGCCTTTTTAAGAATTTCCTCTGGGCTCATATCTTAAATGTGTCCGCCTATGATAAACTTTTTTCCACCACTATCTCATCCCCGTCTTTCACCTTCCTGAGAACATTCAGATCGCTTATGATTTTTCCTATTACGTTCACAGCACTGGCAGGTCTGATTTTATCATCGCTGACTGGTGTCTTTCCGAAGAAAAGGCATATTGCCCTGCCCGGAATCCAGTAGGCAACATCACCGAGCTCTACAACATCCTTTGAGTTCTCCTCTTTGTCAACTACGATATCTGTTGTGAAGTATACCTCATCTCCCCACCTGCTGGCAGTACTCCTGATCGGCAAAGCCTCCACTAGTGCCCTGACAGTCTCAGGGGCCCACTCCTCGTAAAGCTCAATCTCGCACTCTACATTTCCAGCCCTGAGCTTTAACCTCATCCGAGCACCTCCTCAACCCACTTCACAACCCTGTCAACTCTCTCTGCAGCCGTTCCCAGATAATTCTCAGGTTTCACGATCTCCTCAAGCTCTTCTGCTTTAAAGTATCTCATTATTCTCTCATCTCTGATCAGCTCTTTATAAAGTGTCGTTCCATTTTCATATGCCCTCATGGAGGCCTGTCTGAGGATTTCGTGTGCTTCCTGCCTGCTTACCCCTCTCTTTGTCATTTCAATCATCACAGCCTCACTCAGATTTAGACCCTTCTGCATCTCCAGATTTCTTCTAACACTTTCCTCATCAATCTCCATTGATTCGACAACCTTTATCATCTTCGTCAGGATGTGATCCACCAGAACTGTCGACTCAACTAGAATTATTCTCTCTGCAGAGGAGTTTGTTAGATCTCTTTCCTCCCATAGAATCGCCGACTGGTGCTGCGGCTCAACGAAACCCCTCACAACCCTTGCTAAACCACAGATGTTCTCACTGTCTATCGGATTTCGTTTGTGGGGCATCGTAGAGCTTCCAACCTGCTTCGCCTCGAACCTCTCCATAACCTCTCCAACCTCAGCCCTTTGCAAGAGTCTGAAGTTGAGGGCAATTTTTTCGAGTGTGGTTGCAAGGCTGGCCAAAAACTCAATGTATTCACAGTATATGTCCCTCGGTATGATCTGGCTTGAAATGATGGCGGGCTTAAGATTTAGCAGCCTCATCACCTCTTCCTCGATCTCAAAACCGTCCTTTCCGAAAGCTGCCTGAGTTCCAACCGCACCGCTCATCTGTCCAACAAGCAGTCTGTCCTTCATCTGCTGAAGCCTGACATAGTGCCTTGCAATCTCAGCAGCCCATATTGCGAACCTGAATCCGTATGTGGTAGGTAAAGCAGCCTGTCCGTGAGTTCTACCAAGACAGACAACTTCTCTGTACCGTTTTGCCCTCTCTGTCAGCAGTCCGGCAAGTTTCCTGATCTTGCCCTCAATAATTTTAACGCTGTCTCTCAACTGCAGAGCTGTCGCAGTGTCGATAATATCATTGGACGTTGCACCAAAATGAACCCACCTGCAGTTTGTTACCTCGGTTATCGCCCTAACCAAAGCCATTATGTCGTGTTTTATTTCAGCCTCAATTTCCCTGACTCTTTCAGGTGTAACTCTAAAGGCCAGTTTTTTAGCTTTTATCGCTTCCTCTTCGCTCAGATAACCTTTCTTTGCCAGAGCCTTGAGAAGAGCCATTTCAACCCTGATCATCCTTTTAATTTTGCTGTCCTCACTCCATATCCTCTTCATCTCTGGAGTGCCATAGCGGTAGTCGATTGGATGGACTATCATAGCCGTTAGTTGGTGGGCTGGGATAAAAGCTTTACAATAAGAACCTTTATTTTTAGTAAATACTACGTTATATTATGCGACGGTTGTGGATCTTGCTGGTGGTGTTAACCGGAGGATTGCTGCCGTTGTGTGCACAACTGACACTTCAGAAGCCAACTGTTAGCATTGATAACATAAAGGTGGAGAGTGTGAGTGTAACACCGGGAAAAGGTGTAACTCTGGATTTAAGTGTTCGGATAATCGTGAGCAATCCTAACCCATTTGGTGCGCATTTAACGAAAATCGCCTATGATATATACCTGCTTAATGGTAAAGAATCGTATCTTGGACATGGCGAAAAAGAAGATGTAACCATCAGGAAACAGGGAAATACGACTATTGAAATTCCCACGACCATGAATCTGGACACAAAGACTTTTGGCAGGATTTTGGATTCTCTCGAAAAACAGGGATCGATAAAACTCAAAGTTTCTGGTTCGGCATATCTCGACCTGAAGATAACGACGTTTGAAGTGCCATTTGAGAAAACAGAAGTCATCACACCATCAGCATTCACATCCATTCTCTCGACACCAGTTTTAACCTCATAGTCAAGCCAGATTTTTCTTTTCAACATGCTGAAAACTGACAGTACCGCACCAGAGATAATATAAAAAATTAGATATTAACGTTCTCGATAATCGTTGCTCCTCCCTGTCCTCCTGCCCCGCAGAGTGTTGCACATCCGTATCTGGCCTCTTCAACGGCAAGAATTCTTGCGAGGGTGCCTGTAACTCTAGGACCGCTGGCAGCGAGTGGATGGCCAATGGCAATTGCCCCTCCCTTGACGTTAACTCTGTCTGGATCCAGACCGAGCTTCTTGATCGCAAAGATCGGCACGACAGAGAAAGCTTCGTTGATTTCCCAGTAGTCAATGTCCTTAACCTCCAACCCTGCGTGTTTCAGTGCCTTCAGACTTGCGGGGACAGGACTGGCCCCCATGATGCTGGGGTCTATTGCGGCCCAACCGATGGATACTATTTTCGCCATCGGCTCAAGCCCGTACTCCCTCATCTTCTTTTTGCTCATGAGCATAATTGCCGTTGCTCCTGCATTGAGCGGCGAGGAGTTGCCGGCTGTGATCACTCCACCGGGCTTGAATGCCGGTGGAAGCTTTTCGACCTGGTCAAGAGTTGTGTCAGGCCTTATAGACTGATCAGAATCAATTACCTTCTTGCTACCATCCGCCTGCTCAACCTCAACCGGCAAGATCTCCCCCTCTCTCTTTGTCGGATAACCCTCACCATTCCTGAACCAGCCCTCTTTCAGCGCCTTCGCAGCGAGCTTGTGACTCCTAACACCCCACTCGTCCAAGTCCCTTTTTGTCCACCCAATTTCGTCCTTGTAAACTTCAAAGAGCTTTTCTGCTGTGAAACCCATGCTCATAGCGGTCATCAGGTCATATTTCTGTATGAGATCGGGCCTTGACATGAGGGTTGGTGAGACTCCGAGATGGGGGTTGAGATCCATCTGCATCGGCAGGTGGGTCATGTGCTCGATACCGCATGCAATCGTGATTTCTGAATAGCCAAGCATTATTTCCATTGCACACTGATGCATTGCAGAGGTTCCCGAATTGCAAACCCTTTCCGTTCCCTGAGCCGGCACCTCAACTGGTAACTCGGCAAGCAGAGGAATGACTCTACCACCATAAAGCCAGTTCTCCTTCATCTGCATCGTACAACCTGTTATTATGTCCCCTATTTCTTTCGGATCGATTCCAGTTCTGTTTATCATCTCCTTAACGAGCATCGCTGCAACTGCCGGCATGTCTATCTTGTTAAACACGTCTTTTTCAGGCTGTTTCGGCCTGCTTCTCGAAAAGGCAGACCTGAGAAAATCTACAATATACACCTCCTCCACCATGTTATCACCTTACTTGCCACCTAGTTTTAAATTTTTTCAAAAAAAAGATGGAAATTTTTACATCAATGGATGCTTCCTCACCGTACCCAGCCTTGAGGGTATCTTGCCGAGCAGTGATCTGCCAATGACCTCAAGCTCGATCTCCCTCGTACCCTCGTAGATCTCAAGAATTCTTGCATCC